>CAYUDA010000116.1:0-5585 GCA_964443425.1 uncultured Acidimicrobiaceae bacterium | reverse complement strand
TCCGCCATCGTGGTGGGGCACACGTCGGGGCACGAGGTGTAGCCGAAGTACACGATGAGGACCCCGCCGGGTTCGGCCCGGAAGGAGAACGGCGCGCCGGCGTTCGCCGCGTCGGGCAGGGCTGCCGAGCCCACGACGGGGAGCGGATCCCGGACGTAGCCGGCCAGCTCGGCGGTTCCCGATCCGCACCCGGCGGCGAGGAGCGCCAGCAGCGTCGCCATGAGCAGGGCCCGCCTCACCGCCCGCCCCGTCGGCACCAGGGTCGGCGCACCGTGCTCTGGTCCGGGAGGTGCCATCGCGGCAGTATGCCACCACCTCGGGAGCACGGTCCCGCCAGGGACATCCGTAGACTGCCGGCACCGTGTCCCACAGGCGCCATCCCCCCGTGCCGCCACCTCAGGCGACGAATCGCCACCACCACCACCGATGATCCGCCTCTTTCACGCCGTGGGACCATTCGCACCACTCGTCGTGCTGCTGCTCGCCGCCGCCGAGAGCGCCGCCTTCGTCGGCGTGGTGGTGCCCGGGGAGCTGGCGGTGGTGCTCGGCGGGGTGGCGGCCGGCGCCGGGGGGGTCTCGTTGTGGCTCATGATCCCCGCCGCGGTGGTCGGCGCCATCGTCGGCGACTCGATCGGCTACAGCCTCGGCCACCGGCTCGGGCCGTCGCTGCTCGCCCATCCCCGCATGGCCCGCATCTCGGAACGGCTCGACGCGGCCGGGGAGATGCTCTCGGACCGGGGGTGGTGGGCGCTGGTGGTGGCGCGCTTCGCCGCGGTGCTGCGGGCCGTCGTCCCTTTCGCAGCCGGCATGGCCCGGATGCACTACCGGCGTTTCCTCCTCGGCAACGCGGTCGGAGGCGTCCTGTGGGGATCGAGCTTCACCCTGCTGGGGTATCTCGCCGGCGCCAACTACGCACGGGTGGAACGGTGGGTGCGGGCCGGGGGGCTGGCCGTCGTTTCGCTCGTGGCGCTGGTGGGCGCGGTGGTGTGGGTCACCCGGTGGGCAGCCCGGCATCACGAGACGGTGGACGGGTGGCTGGGGCGGATCGGCGCGTTCTGGCCGCTGCGGCCGCTGGTGACCGGGATCCGCCGCACCGACTCGCCCGCTCTCACCCTGCTGTTGACAGCGGGGGGCATCACCGCTCTGCTTGCCGTGTTCGGGCTGCTGGTCGTCGACGTGATCGGAGCCTCGCGAGCCTTCTTCTTCGATGGCCCGGCCATCCGGTACCTCGACGCCAACCGGGTGCCGGCCCTGATCGACACCGCCCGGGTGATCAACACTTTGACCGCTCCCCTGGTCGTCGGCGGCGGAGCTCTCCTCGTTGCCGGCGGGCTGCTGGGGCGGCGCCGGGTTCGGCCGGCCGGGGCGATTGCGGTGGCGCTCGCCGGCCAGTGGCTCATCGTGGAACTGACCGAGGCGCTGGTGCAGCGGACCCCACCGTCGGTGGCGCCGCTGGTATCCCGCCTCGACGCCGGGTTCCCTTCTGAGCACGTCGCCCTCGTCGCCACCGTCGCCTGCCTGCTGGCCTGGCCGTGGTGGCGGAGCGGCTGGGCCGCCACCGTGCTCCGCAGCGGAGCGGCCCTCCTCGTCGTGGTGCTGACTGCGGCCGCCCGGGTCGTCCTGCTGGTCGAGTTCCCTTCCGACACCATCGCCGCCGCCACGGTGGCCGCCTCCTGGACCCTTCTCTCCTGCCTCGCCTTCACGCCGGGGCACCCTCCCCGTGCGGATCCTCGTGACGCCGTCGGCTGACGATCCGCCCGGCAGTCGCCCGGTTCATCTCGCTCCCGTCCGCCGGCGCGGGTAGGGTCCGCTCAGGCAGGATGCCGAAGACGAGGGGGTGCGGAGATGACGTCTCCGCCGATGCCGGCCGCCGGCCGGCGGGGCAGCCGGGCCGAGGTCGGACTCACGCTGTGGGCGGCGGTGGTGTTCGCGGTCTTCTGGATCGGGTTCGCCGTCGTTCTCGCCTGGGACCAGAGCAGACTCGACGACCTGTGGCAATGGGTGCGCGAGCAGCCGTTCGGCGCCGAACTCCTCCTTTGGGCCCTGTTCTTGCCGATCACCGTCGGGCTGTGGGTCTGGCAGGCGACGTGGGGTCCGGCGGTCAAGGTGCTCGCCTTCGCCGGCCTCGTCTTCTGGACGGTGGTGGCGGTCTCCAACCTCACCAGACTGGTGCGCCGGTCCTGACATCGACGCGGAGCTGCCGGGGCGATTCGGCGCCGACCTGTCGGCCTCAGCTGCCCCGCTCGCGGTCCCTCTGCTCACGCTTCTCGAGCCATTCCCGGTCGGACCGCTCCCGCGCCGCGTGCCGTTCGGCATCGGCCTGCTCCCGTGAGGCTCGCCGCTCTTGCCGCTCCCGTTCGTGGGCGGCTTTGCGCTCGGCCTCGTAGAGGTCGTGCTCGGCGAGGCGTTCGGTCTCGGAGCGATCGTGCTCGGCGAGGCGACGCTCGTCCGCCTCTTCCGCTTCCGACTGGTCACCGTCCACGATTCCGTCCCGTCTCGTTTCAGCCATTGCGCTGCGCTCTGCAGGCTAGCGGCCGCCGGTGCCGTGCCGCTCCGCCGGGTCGCCTCGGATCATCCGTCCGCAATGGGTTCCGCCGGACCGGAATTTCCACCCACCCAACCCGTCCCAGCGCTCCTAATATGGGAGGAGCGGCTCGGGTGAGCGGGCTCGGAAAACGAATCCCGGCCGGAGTCGCACCGCGTTGTCCCGCGGGACCGGGCCGGTCGACGGCTTCGGTTCCCAGGCGGGCGTCGCCAGGTCGTCGCGACGATGGACGACCGAGGATGGAAGCATGTTCGAGAGCAATCTCTGCGACATGACCCACGGACAGCTCGTCGCCACCCTCTCCTCCCTCCTCTGCCACCACGAGGATGCCAGGTGGGACGTCGAGGACGCCGAGCTGATCTTCGAGGTCCGTGAGGAGCTGCGCCGCAGGGGGCTCTCCCCCCGGCTGCTGAACGGGCTGCTCGGCCGCTCGGTGGAGTTCCCCCTGTCGAAGGCTGCCAGCTAGCGGGAAGGTGTGCCGCCGCTCCGGGCGTCGTGGTTCGGCGCGCCCGGCCAGCCCGGGTTCGGAGACGGTCGGGCGCCTCAGGTCGCGGCCACGTATCCTGCCGCCGTGGACGGCAAGGATCACAGGAGGTCCGGGTGAGGGCGATCGTCTTCGAGCGCTACGGGCCGTCGGCGGTGCTACGCCTCGCCGACGTGGAGCCGCCAGAGGTGAGGGACAACGACGTGCTGGTCCGGGTGCGGGCCGCCTCGCTCAATCAATTCGACTGGCACTTCATGACTGGCACCCCGTTCATGATCCGTATCCAGTTCGGGGTGAGAAAGCCACCGTTGACACGCCTCGGCGGAGACCTGGCCGGCGTGGTGGAACAGGTGGGCGCCGAGGTGCGGCGGTTTCGCCCCGGCGACGAGGTGTTCGGCATGGTCGGCGGCGGCGTCGCCGGCCAGATGCTGCTGGAACTCGGCTCGCTGGCGGAGCTGGTGCGGGTTCCCGAGCGCTGGCTGGCCCGCAAGCCGGCCAATCTCACCTTCGAGCAGGCGGCGGCCATCCCGGCTGCCGGGACGATGGCCCTCCAGGGTCTGCGTGACTACGGGAGCATCCAGCCGGGGCACCGGGTCCTCGTGAACGACGCGTCCGGCGGTGTCGGCACCTTCGCGGTGCAGCTGGCGAAGGCTTTGGGAGCGGAGGTGACCGCCGTGGCCCGCACCGAAGGTGTGGACCTGGTGCGCTCGCTCGGCGCCGACCGCGTCGTCGACTCCACCCGGGAGAAGTTCACCCGCACCAAGGAGCGCTACGACGTGGTGCTCGACACCGTCGGGGATCGGTCGCTGGTGGCGTGCCGCCGGATCCTGGCGCTCGGAGGCGTCTACCTCGCCGCGTTCACGCGGCCCGAGAAGCTGTGGCTGGGGCCGACGGGCAAACTGGTGCGGATGCGCATGCTGAGGTGGATCCCCGGGCATCGCATGGCCGAACTCGAGCAGCGCCGCAACGAGGGGGACCTGCCGTACCTGGCCCGCCTCGCCGAATCCGGCGCGGTCACGCCGGTCATCGACCGCGCCTACCCGCTGGAGGAGACCGCCGCCGCCGTGGCGCACCTGGTGCATGGCCGCCCCAAGGGCAAGATCGTCATCACGGTGTGAACCGCCGGCGAGATCTCGCCGACAGCGGCGGTCACGCCGGCGGGTGGTATCGCGCGATCTTCGGCCGCGGCGAGAGGACCTCGCCGGAAGCACGGCCTGCGAAGGTGAGCGCGGCGTGCACCGCCACCACGATCGCCCATCCGAACAGCGGGGCGACGTACCACGGGTAGGTCGCCGTGCTGAGCGCCCGCACCACCTCGCGCACCACCTGGACGGTGGCGAACACGGCAACGGCGGCGAAGACGGCGAAATGGACCCAGAACCCTGCCCGCCCGACCGTCTCTCCCGCCTCCGGGGCTCGCCCCTCCGTCCCGTGGGCGTGGGTCCGGCGTTTGCCATCGAGGCGAGTCGGCGACGAGGCGGAGAAACTCACGCCACCGGATCCCGGCTCGCCAGTGAGTAGCGGATCTGCTCGCCCTCGCGATCGGCGACGAAGGTTCCGGTCGACTCGAGGGCGAGCAGCGTCGCCTCCAGCCGGGTGGGAGTGAGGAACGGGCCGCGTCCGAGTCGGAGGCCGACCTCGTCGAAGAGAGTGAAGGCATCGGCGCCGCCGGTGCGGGCGAGCACGTCGACGACCGCCTGTTTCACGTCGGCGGCGTCGAGCCAGCCGAGCAACCGACTGGTGACGCGGCGGTTCAGATCGGCCCAGGCGAGGAGGAGCCGGGGACCGGTGAGGAAGAACAGGACGCTGATCGGCACCACGGCCAGAGTCTTCGGAAACGTGTCCACCTGCCAGGTGCCGAACTCCAGCGGGACGCCGGCGGCGTACAGGATCGGGGAGAGCGCGAAGGCCAGCACCAGCGATAGCAGCGTCAACGCCACCGTGAACCCGGCAATGCCCAGCGGGAGACGGGCGCCGAGCAGGTACCCCACCTCAATCCAGGTGCGGCGGTCGCCGGCCCGGGCCCGCAGCCGCCGCCAACCGAATCCGGCCGCGTCGTGGCGGTTGAACTGCCGCGGCATCGGCGCCTCGAGCAGCGACGCCGCCAGATCCCGCTCGAAGGAGGCGAGTTGGGAACAGAGCAGGAACGTCGCCAGCAGCACCGGCAGCCCGAGGAACGTCACCGCGAGGCCGGCTCCGAGCGACAGCCCGGTGACAACGACGGTGAATTCGAAGACCCCGAGGGGGAGCCCAAGCAGGAGGTAGCCGGCCGCCCGGTAGAAGCCCGGGTCGGCGTACGGCTCCAGCAGCCAGCGCATCACGATTTCTGCTCCCGCCGGGCCCGTTCGATCAGGATCTCGTCGGGATGGCGAACCACGAAGGCGAACACGGCATGCGCCGCCACCACGATCCCCCATCCGAACAGGGGAAAGATGTACCACGGGTAGTCCGTCGTACCCAAGGTCCACACGACGACCAGGAACACCTGCGTGGTTGCGTACACGGCGAAGTGGAGCCAGAACCACTGACGGCGGGCGATCCGCCTCGCCTCCCGCT
>CAYUDA010000115.1:503-5697 GCA_964443425.1 uncultured Acidimicrobiaceae bacterium | reverse complement strand
ACCGGGATCGAGTCCATGTGGGCGTCCTGCAGCGGGGTGACGAGGTTGGTGGCGCCGGGGCCCGAGGTGGCGATGACGACCCCGACCCTGCCGGTGGCGTGGGCGTAGCCGGAGGCCATGTGGCCGGCGCCCTGCTCGTGGCGGGCCAGGACGTGGCGGATCGGGCTGTCGAGGATGGGGTCGTAGGCGGGAAGGATGGCGCCGCCGGGAACACCGAACGCGACCTCGACGCCCTCGAGCTCGAGGGCCCGTATCAGCGCTTGTGCTCCGGTGAGTGTCTCGGTCATGGTGTGCTCCTGGTCGGGATCGGTGCGTCGGGTACGAAAAAACCCTCCGGGTGGAGGGTTCGAGGCGCATACGAGTCTGTGGCGACGTATGCGCCTACGTGACGAGTACGAGGATGATGGTCGTTGTCATGGTTCCCTATCGTCGGTTCCGGCTGCGAGTATGCCACTTCGCCGCGCGGTGTCAAACCCGAGCGGCGGATGTGTTGCGTGATCGGCAGGGCATGATGGGGTCATGAGCGGTTTCGACACTGCCGTGCTCGAGGCGCTCGCCGGCGCGGTCGAGGCGGCGCGGGCGGCGCTGAAGGACCTCGACGACGACGAGGTACCGGCGCCGCTGCGCCGGGTGGCTGCCACTCCAGGGGGGAGACTGCCCCCGCCGCTGGCGAACCGGGTCCTGCGGGAGTTGGATCGCAGCGAGTGGTTGCGCGGCAAGGCTCGGGAGGCGATGGACGGAGCGGCCGACGCGGCGTCACTGGCCTTCTTGGAGCGACCCGAGGGGTGGTGGGCGTCGGTGGCGGCCGCCACCGCATCGCTCCGGGTGCGCCGCACCGAAGAGCGCAGTGCCGACCTGGCCCGCGACAACGAGGCGGTCACCACCCGTCTCGCGGAGGCGAAGCGCCGACTCAAGGAAACCAGAGCCGAGGCGGCGGAATCGAAGGCGCTGGCGGATCGCCGTATCGAGGAGCTGCGGAGGCGGGTGGCGCGGGAGGCCGCCGCCGGAAGTAGTGCCGATCGGGGCGAGCAGGTCGGGGAGTTGCAGCGGCGCCTGGCGGAGGCCGCGCAGGCCGAGGCGGAGTTGGAGGCCGTCGTGGCCTCCCTGCGCCAGGAGGTGCGCCGGCTGCGGAGGGATCGGGCCGACGCCGAGCGACGCCTGGCGGCGGGGACGTCGTCGTGGCTGCCGTCCGATCCCGTCGAGCTGGCCCGGTTCCTCGACCTCCAGGAGGCGTCGTTGGGGACGGCACAGGCACCGGCGGCGACGGCGTCGCCTCCCGCTTCCCGGGTGCGGCTCCCCGGAGGGGTCGCCCCCGATTCCGGGGAGGCGCTGCGTTGGCTGGGGACGGTGACGGCACCGCTGAGCGTCGTCGTCGACGGCTACAACGTGCTCCACAAGCTCGACCCCCGAACCGCGGGTGGCAGTGTGGAGCGCCGCCGTCTCGGTGACGAGCTGGCGCGCTGGCGCCGGCTGGCGTCGGCACCGCACCGGGTGGTGGTGGTCTACGACTCGGCGCTGACCGAGGAGCGGATGGAATCCGGCATCGTCGGCGTGGGGGGGATCGAGGTGCGGTTCGCGTCCGAAGGCCGAAGCGCCGACGATGAGGTGATCCGGCTGGCGCGCGCCCTGACGGGGCCGGTGGTGGTGATCAGCTCCGATCGGGAGGTCCGGGAGGGGTCGGAGGCGGCGGGAGCGCTGACATTGTGGGCCGAGGCGGTGGCGGGATGGGTGGCGAAGCGCTGAGGGCGCCCGTGCCGAGCCGTCGGGGACGGCTCACACCACCAGTTCGGCGAGGGTGCGCAGGGTGTCGGCGCCGGTGACGGAGACCGCCAGCGTGGTGACTCCGGACGCTTCCCAGGCGGCGAGGCGGTCCCGGATCATGTCCCGGGTGCCGACCAGGTTCAGCTCGTCGACGAGGGCGTCGGGCACCGCAGCCACCGCCTCGGTCCGTTTCCCGTCCAGGTAGAGATCCTGGATGCGGGTGGCCTCCTCCTCGTAGCCGTAGCGGCAGGCGAGATCGAAGTAGAAGTTGCGACCTCGGGGGCCCATGCCCCCCACGTAGAGCGCCAGGGTCGGTTTGAGCAGCGCCCGGCCCGCGTCGAGGTCGTCGGTCACCGCCGCCCCAACGGTGGCGACGATCTCGAAGCCGGCGGCCTTGGTGGGATCCCCGGCGGCGGCGAACCCGGCGGCGAGGTGGGGGCCGAACACCTGCGGTGCCTTCTCGGGGGAGTAGAGGAAGGGGAGCCAGCCGTCGGCGATCTCGGCGGCGAGGGCAGTGTTGCGGGGTCCGATCGCGGCCAGGTAGATCGGCACCTCGTGGTGGGGATGGACGAGAAGCTTGAGGGCCTTGCCGAGCCCGGTGGCGCCGGGCCCCCGATAGGGGAGCTGGTAGTACTCCCCGTCGTAGGTGAGGGGTTCGCGGCGGGCCACGGCGCGGCGCACGATCGAGACGTACTCCCGGGTGCGGGCGAGGGGGCGACCGTAGGGGACGCCGTGCCAACCCTCCACCACCTGCGGGCCGCTGACGCCGAGGCCGAGTAGGAAGCGCCCGCCGCTCAGCTCGTTGAGGGCGACCGCGGTCATGGCGGTCAGGGACGGGGTCCTCGCCGCAATCTGGAGCACCGCCGATCCCACCGCGATGGTGCTGGTACGGGCCGCGATCCACGAGAGCACGGTGACGGCGTCGGATCCCCACGCCTCGGCCGCCCACACCGAGGAGTACCCGAGTCGCTCCGCCTCTACGGCGAGATCGGCGCCGCCCTGGGCGCCCCAGTAGCCGATGTTGAGCCCGAGCTTCAGGTGCCCTCCGGAGCCGCTCTCGGCAAGCTACCAGTGGAGCCGGGATGCCGTTGGGGCCCTGCGGCGTTTCTGTCACCCGGGGCCGGTACGGTGCCTGCAGGAGTCCGGACGCGGCGAGGAGACAGGAGGTGGCACGTGATCGTCGATTGCCAGGAATGTGCGATGGAGCACACCGCCGCCTGTGACGACTGCATCGTGCCGGTGCTGCTCCATCAACTCGCCGGCCCCTTCGAGCTGGCGGATGAGGAGCGGCAGGCGCTGGATCACCTCTCCGAGGCGGGACTGGTGGCGCCGCTGCGGCTCGTTCCCAGGCTGGATCGGAACGCTGCCGCCGGCTAGCTGTTGTGGCCCGGAACGTTGTCGCCGGCGGGGGATGAAGGTGCAGTGGGCGTCCCGGAAGAGGCGGCTAGGCGTGAGGGTGGGGCGACTGGGTGACGGCCGGTTCCGCCGCAGTTCCCGTGCCCGTCTCGGCCGGAGTCTGTCCGGCGCCCTCGCCGTTGCGTTCCCCACCTCCGCCGTCGGTCGTCGAGGGGTCGGACCCCGTCGGGGCGGGATCACCGGATTGGGGTGCGCCGTCGCGGTCCCGATCCTGATCCTGGGTCGCGTCGCCACCGTCGGGGGCATCGCCGTTGGCGTCGCCGAGCCGGTCACGGTCGGTGTCGCCGTTCCCGGTGGTTCCGGTGGGGCCCGACGGGTCGCCGTCGCCGCCGGGACCGCTCTCGCCGCCGGGACCGCCATCGTCGCTGCGGTTCGCCACGGTGGTCGTGGTGGCCCGTGTCCCGGAGTCGCCGGCGGGGTCGGTGGCAGGGTCCTGCCCGTGGCGGGCGCCCCCGTTGCCGCCCTCACCGTCAGGTCCCGTCCCGTCGTCCGGCCCGTTGTCGGCGCCGCCGGGGCCCCCGGCCTCGTCGACACGGCCCAGGGCACGCCGGAAGCGAATCTGCAGCGCCGAGTCGTCGCCAACGCCGGCGAGAGCGAGGCGGGCTCGCTCCGTTTGCCGGGCGAGCGTCTCGGGGTCGGCGCCACGGTCGAGCAGGGTCTCCAATTCGTCGACCCGGTGCTCGGCGATGATGTCGTGATCGACGATCGAGCGCACCCGCTCGGTGACCTCTTTGACCGGGTAGAGCAGGTCCCCAGGGACGGTGCTCTCGGCGGCGACCGCCGCTCCCACCGGGGCCCCGGCGAGGATCAAGCCGGCGAGGGAGGCCGCGATCCGGTGGCGGAGACGCCCGCGGGAGGAGGCGGTCACGGGGGAAACCGCAGCCGTCGCGGGAGCCTCCGCCAGGGCGGAGCGCATGGCGGCGAGATGGCGAAGCGCCACCGCCTCGTCGACCTCGACCGCATAGGTGCGAAGCCGCTCCAGGCTTTGGTCCGGCCGGCCGCTCATGAGCCCGCCTCCTCCGGGTCGCGGGGTTCCGTCACCAGAGAAGACGCCGCCGGCGTCGGGGATTCGACGGCCCTGAGCAGGCTACGCAGCCTGCGCTCGGCCCGGGCGGTGGCGGCGTAGACCGCGGCCCGGTTGCCGCCCACGATGCCGGCGATCTCGTCTCCGCTGAGGCCGACGACGTGTTTCAGCACGAGCAGGCTGCGCTGCCGCTCCGTGAGGCGACCCATGGCCTGCTCCAGCTCGGGGTCGAGCCCCGCTTCCCCGTCCTCGGGCCCGGCATCGCCAAGGGTGGGTGGCTCCGGAAGGGAGGCGGTGAGCTGCTCGGGATGGCGGCCCCGGCGGCGGAGCTCGTCGAGACAGGTGAAGCGGACACTGCGGAAGAGCCAGGCGCGCAACGACCGTCCGTCACCGCGCAGGGTGGGAGCGGCCTGGACCAGCTCGAGGAAGGCCTGCTGCACCGCGTCCTCGGCGGCACGGCGATCATGCAGCATCCCGAAGGCGAACGAGGTGAGGGCGCTCGCGGTGAGACGGTAGACGGTGGTGAAGGCGTCCTCGCGGCGCGCCTTCACCCCGGCTACCACCTCATCGAGTTCCGGGTAGCCGCTCACGCGGCGCCCCGACTGATGGTGTCAGAGCAGATTGAAGAGCTGCCGCATCCAGGCATGCCACCACTGCTGCATGTTGGCGAATCCGGTGCCATCGTAGATGGCACCGGCCGAAGCGTCGTCGCCGGCGGACGCCAGCCGCAGCCGCAACGCCATCCCGAACCGCTCGATCCAGGCGGTCCGGGCCGCGCCGGCGATCTGCTCCAGACGCTGCTGGATCGTCGCCCGCTCCCGGGCGGCTACCACGCCGTCGGCCGTGCCGGTGCCGTCCTGGATCCGGGCCTGGACGCGTTCCTGGTCGCCGGTGCAGTCTGCGCTGAGGCAGTCCTGGTCGCGAGCTTGGTCGCGGTCCCGGGCCTGGACGCGTTCCTGGTCGCCGGTGCAGTCTGCGCTGAGGCAGTCCTGG
>CAYUDA010000115.1:0-403 GCA_964443425.1 uncultured Acidimicrobiaceae bacterium | reverse complement strand
TCGCGAGCTTGGTCGCGGTCCCGGGCCTGCACCTGTTCCTGGTCGGCGGTGCAGTCCGGGGTGGCGACGTCGCTGCTGAGACAGTCCTGGTCCTGCATTTGGACGCGGTCCTGGTCCATCACGCCGACGCCCGAGCCGTTGCCCGTTCCGTCCTCGGGGGGCCCGCCGGCGGCGCTCGCCGGGGCAGCCATCGCCGCCACCAGCAATGCCACCGTTGCGATGAGCGCTGCTTTCTTCATGAATCCTCCTGTGGAGCCGTACAGCGGTAGAGACGCCGCGGCCGGCGGCGATTCGACGCCCCCCGCTTGCCGGCCAGGTTCGACGCCCCCCGCTTGCCGACCAGGTTCGACGCCGACGGGTCGCCGCGACCGCCGTAACCTCCCCTCATGACGACGCGGGACGA
>CAYUDA010000114.1:0-5710 GCA_964443425.1 uncultured Acidimicrobiaceae bacterium | reverse complement strand
GCGAGACTTGCAAGCGGCGCAACTACGTGACCACCAAGAACCGGACCAACACCCGAGAGCGGCTCGAGCTGAAGAAGTACTGCCGCTGGTGCCGCACTCACACGCCGCACCGCGAGACCCGCTGACGGGTCCCGGATCGGGGAGGCGTCGCCACCCCGATCGTGTGGCCGCCGGGCGCCGGGGCTAGCCTCGGCGCTCATGTCGCTCGATCAGCTGCTCGACCTCCGCCTCGGCCCCTCGACGCGGCGAATCGCACCCGAGAAGGTGGCCGAGTACGTTGCCGCCACCGGTGACGACCCGGACCGCTGGAACGGCGTCGCCCCGCCGTCGTTCGCCGGCCTCCTGCTGTTCGTGGTGGCGGCCGAGTTCCTCTCCTCCCCTCAGGTGGTGGGGCACACCAAGGTGCTGCTCCACACCGACCAGGACTTCCACTGGCACGGCCCGCTCCCGATCGGGACCCGGGTCGAGATCACCGGCGCCTTCACCGAGGTACGTCACCGCGAGCCGATCGACTTCGTCACCTTCACCACCAGGGTGACGGGGGAGGGCGCCACCCCGCTGCTCGACGCCACCTCCCGGTTCCTGATGGGATCCGAGCCCGCCGAGCCGCCGCAACGGGAATGGACCGAGCCGGCGGTGGACCGCCGCGGACCCGACCAGCGACCGCAGCGCTACCCGATGCCGGCGCCCGGCGGCGAACTCCCACAGCTCGCCAAGTCGGCGAGTCGCATCGACCTGGTCCGTTACGCCGGGGCGTCGGGCGACTTCAACCCGATTCACTTCGATCACGCCGCCGCGGTGGGCGCCGGGGTGCCCGGGGTGGTGGTGCACGGGCTGCTGATGGCGGCCTGGGCCGCCCAGCTCGCCGCCGCCGGGGGCGCCGAGCGTGACGACCCGCTGGCGGATCTCCGGCTCCGTTTCCGGGCGCCGCTGCCTCCCGCCACCTCCGCCGTGGTTGGCGGCGAGGTGGAGGAGAATGACGGTGAGCGGGCGACGGTGCGGGTGACGATTCGTCGCGACGACGAGGCTCTGGTGACCGGCCGGGCCACGGTGAGGACACGGTAACCCCATGGCATCAGGAGAGGTCAGACCCGAAGACGGAGATCTGCTGCTCCGAGCCAGGAACGGCGACCGGGCGGCGTTCTCCGAGCTGGTGAGAGCCCATCAGAACGAGGTGTACACGTTGGCCCTCCGACTCGTCGCCGACCGTGAGCTGGCCGCTGACGTCGCTCAGGAGGCGTTCGTGCGAGCCTGGCGGGCCCTGCCGCGGTTCCGCGGCGAAGCACGGTTCTCAACCTGGATCCATCGCATCACCGTCAACGTGGCCTGGTCGCAGCGACGGCGGGCGTCTCGCCATCGGGCCGATCCCATCGCCGAGGTCTTCGAGGAGCCGGCCGCCGGCGGCCTGTCGCCGGAGCGGGCTGCCGAATCGGCCGACATGCGTCACCGTCTCCTCGACGCTCTCGCCACCTTGTCCGACCCGGTGCGGTCGGTGGTGGTGCTCAAGGACGTCTACGACTGGCCGCACGCCGAGATCGCCGACCACCTCGGCATCTCGGTGACCGCCGCCAAGGTGCGCCTCCATCGGGGGCGGCGCCAGCTCCGTGAGCGGCTGTGGGACGAGGTGGGGGTGGCGCGATGAGCCTTCGCTGTGTCGCGGTGCGGCTCTCGTTGCCCGCCATGGACCGGGTTGCCCGGCAGGAGGGACGGCTCGGCCGCCATGCCACGACGTGTCTTCGTTGCCAGGCCGAAACGGCCCGCTACCGCAAGCTGCACCGCAGCCTCGAGGCCCTCGGTCAGGTCACCGAGGCGGCACCCGACTCGCTGCTGGCCGGGGTGGAACACGCCATCGGCAGCCCGCCGAGGGCGGTGCCGCGGGGCGAAGACCGGTTCGCCGGCCGGCTCGCCGGCATCGTCGCCACCGCCGGAGCGGTGGCCGCGGCCGCAGCCGGGACCGCCGCGGTGGTCGCCTGGCGCCGGGTCCACGGCGCCACCTGAGGCACGGCGCGGCGGCGCCGGGATGGTTTCCGGGTAGGGGCTGGGGGGTTTTACACTGAGTCCGTCCGGCTCATATACTCCTCGCCCGGGCCCACGGCCCTCCTGGAGGGGTGTAGCTCTAATTGGCAGAGCGCCGGTCTCCAAAACCGGAGGTTGCGGGTTCGAGTCCCGCCGCCCCTGCGCACCGAGGAAGGATCAGCACGTGAATCGAGAGATGCGACGCCTCCAGCAGAAGGAGGAGGAGCGTGCCAAGCGGCGGCGCCAGGAAGGCCCGCGCCCGCGTTCCCGCGATCGCGTCGGGGTCCGCCAGTACTTCCGCGAGGTGAGGCAGGAGCTGAAGAAGGTGGCCTGGCCCACCCGTCAGGAGACGGTCACGTTCACCATCGTGGTGCTGATCGTCACCGCCTTCGTCACCGGATTCACCTTCAGCCTCGACTTCGTCTTCAAGAAGAGCATCATCGATTTTCTGACCTCGGCGGTGTAGCCATGGCCGAAACCGTGCACGACAACGACGCGCTCGTCGAGGAGACCTCCGACATCACCGAGGGGACCCCGGCGGCGCCGCCTCCTCCTCCGAGCCCCTACGACCTCCCCGGCGGGTGGTACGTCATCCACTCCTATTCGGGGTACGAGAACAAGGTGAAGGCCAACCTCGAGACCCGGATCAAGTCGATGCACCTCGAGGACAAGGTGTTCGACGTGGAGATCCCGATGGAAGAGGTCGTCGAGTTCAAGGCGGGCCGCAAGGTCAACGTCATGCGCAAGAAGTTCCCCGGCTACATCCTGGTGCGCCTCTACATGGACGACGACTCCTGGTACGCGGTGCGCAACACGCCGGGCGTGACCGGCTTCGTCGGGTCGGGTTCGAAGCCGACCCCGTTGTCGCGGCGAGAGGTCGAGCGCATCCTCGGGGTCCGCAAGGACGATGAGGAGAAGAAGGAACCCCGCTTCAAGCCGGCCTGGGAGGTCGGGGAGACGGTGCGGGTCGTCGAGGGCCCCTTCGCCGACTTCAACGGCGTCATCGAGGACATCAACGTGGATCAGTCCAAGGTCCGGGTCCTCGTCGACATCTTCGGCCGGGAGACACCGGTCGAGCTCAACTTCGATCAGATCCTCAAGTACTGAGCCAAGCGAGGGAACCACCATGGGCCGCAAGCGACTGATGACGACGCTCAAGCTGCAGATACCTGCCGGGCAGGCGAGCCCGGCGCCGCCGGTGGGACCGGCACTCGGTCAGCACGGCGTCAACATCATGGACTTCGTCAAGGCGTACAACGACGCCACGTCCAGTCAGATCGGAACGATCGTCCCGGTGGAGATCTCGATCTACGAAGACCGCAGCTTCACGTTCATCACCAAGACGCCGCCGGCGGCGGTGATGCTGCGGCAGGCCGCTCGGGTCGAGAAGGGTTCGCCCGAGCCCCGCCGGGAGAAGGTGGGGAAGGTGACCCGGGATCAGGTGCGGCACATCGCAGAGACCAAGATGACCGACCTCAACGCCAACGACATCGACGCTGCCATGAAGATCGTCGAAGGGACGGCGCGGTCGATGGGAATCGAGGTCGCCGGCTGAGTCTGCGGCCGGCGACCGACACACACGTGGGAGGAGCTGCGGCTCCGTCCGAACCACAGGAGGTACTCACCATGGCAGGCAAGTCCAAGAAGGCCCGCGACGCGGCCCAGCGTTTCGACAACCTCGCCCTGTACGGGCCGCGTGACGCCATCGATCTCGTCAAGACGCTGGCATACGCCGGGTTCGACGAGGGCGTCGACGCCGTGTTCCAGCTCGGCATCGATCCCCGCAAGGCCGATCAGCTCGTGCGCGGCACGGTCGGGCTTCCCCACGGCACCGGCAAATCGGTGCGGGTCGCGGTGTTCGCCGAGAGCGACAACGCCCGCGAGGCGGAGGCGGCCGGCGCCGACATCATCGGCGGCCAGGAACTGGCCGACGAGATTGCCGGGGGACGCGCCCTCGACTTCGACGTGGTGCTCGCCACCCCCGACATGATGCCGGTGGTCGGCAAGCTCGGTCCGATCCTCGGCCCGCGGGGCCTGATGCCGAACCCGAAGAGCGGAACCGTCACTCAGGACGTCGCCAAGGCGGTGTCGGAGTTCAAGGCGGGCAAGGTCGAATACCGCAACGATCGTTACGGCAACGTGCACGTTCCGATCGGGCGCGTGTCATTCGAGGCGCAGCAGCTCGTGGACAACTTCGGGGCGGTCGCCGATGAGATCCTGCGGGCTCGCCCGGCGGCCGCCAAGGGTCGTTTCATCCGGAAAGTCGCCGTGTCGTCGACGATGGGACCGGGCGTTCGGATCGACCCGACCCATGTCGAGGGGCTCGTCAAGGAGATGCGCTGACCTCCGGTGAGGGATTTCCCACTGGACATCCCCGGGAAGTTCCGCGATAGTCATCCCTAACAAGACACGGGGAACCCGAGGCCGGTGGCAGGGACGATCCACCACCGTTCCGAGGGCGGAATTCGGCTACTCCAAGACTTGGCCGGCCCCTACCCTGGCCAAACCCGGAGTAGTGCGTGTAGATGGCTTCCTGGCCCGCCGTCTGCCCGAATCCTCAAAGAGCGAAACCCGCTCTCCCGGACCACGGGTTCCCCGGTCTTTGTCGTAGAACGCCCGGCAAACCCCGGGCGTTCTACGCGAGGGATGGGCACCACAGGCTTTGACGTGCGGCGAGGCCGGTCGTACCATCCCGAGCCGCACAACCCATACCTCGGCCCGAGACCGCAGGTGCCCGCCAGGGCGTAAGTCACCCTCCGTGACGCCGGCGCAGGTCGCTCTTCCTCGAAGGGCTCCCGCGTGTGACTCGACGCCGGGGGCCTGCGTCGTTTCGTGGGTCCCATCGGTAGGGGAGGCAACGACCGAGCAGGAGGAAGACGGATGCCACGACCCGAGAAGGTCCAGGCGGTCGCCGAGATCAAGGAGCGCCTCGAACGAGCGCGCGCCGTGTTCCTCGCCGAGTACGCCGGCCTGTCGGTGAAAGACCAGCAGTCGCTGCGTCGCGGGCTTCGGGAAGCAGAGGCCGAGTTCAAGGTCGTGAAGATGACCCTGGCGCGGCGGGCGGCCGCCGAGCTCGACATCGCAGCGCTCGACGAGTTGCTGCTGGGGCCGACCGGCCTCGCGTTCGCCGACGGGGATCCGGTCGGCGCCGCCCGAGTCCTCAAGAAGTTTTCGACCGACCATGAGCCGTTCTCGATCAAGGGCGGGCTGCTCGGCGGCGAGTACCTCACCCCGGAGCGGATCAGCTATCTCGCCGACATCGAGCCTCGTGACGTGCTGCTGGCCAGGGCGGCCGGCGTCATGAAGGCGCCGATGACGAAGCTCGCCGGGTTGGTGGCGGCGATGCCACGCAACTTGGCGTCGATGATGCTGCAGCTGATCGACAAGAAGCAGGAGGCCGGCGACACCAGCGGCGCCGAAGCGGCGGTGGACGAGCCAGCCGCCGCCGTCGAGGCCGAGCCCGTTGCCGACGAAGCCGTCGCCGAGGTCGCGGCCGTCGAGGACGAGGCCGAGCCCGTTGCCGACGAAGCCGTCGCCGAGGAAGCGACCGACACCGCCGAGGACACAGAACCCGATGATGAGCCGGCCGAACAGGCCGAGGAGGAATGATCATGGCCAAGATGACCACCGAAGAGCTCTTGGGCGTCTTCGAGGAGATGTCCGTCCTCGAGCTGTCCGAGTTCCTCAAGGCGTT
>CAYUDA010000113.1:0-5719 GCA_964443425.1 uncultured Acidimicrobiaceae bacterium | reverse complement strand
CTCTCCCAGCTCGGCTACATGACGGTGGCGATGGGGGCCGGGGCCTACACCGCCGCTCTCTTCCACCTCTTCACCCACGCCTTCTTCAAGGCGCTGCTCTTCCTGGCGGCCGGCTCGGTGATCCACGCCGTGCATTCCAACAACATGTCCGACATGGGCGGCCTGCGCCGCTTCATGCCGACCACGTTCGTCACCTTCGTCATCGGCTCGCTGGCGCTGGCCGGCATCTTCCCCCTCGCCGGGTTCTGGTCGAAGGACGAGATCCTCGCCTCGCTCCGCTACGCCGGCTCCGCCGAATCCGGGTTCTCCAGCACCCAGGGCGGGGCCGGGCTCGCCAGCTTCGTGCTCGTCGTCGCCGTCGCCGGGGCGTTCATCACCGCCCTCTACATGGCCCGGGCCGTGTTCCTCACCTTTTACGGCGAGTACAAGGGCGCCGGCAATCCCCACGAGTCCCCCACGGTGATGGTCTACCCGCTGGTCGGCCTCGCCACCGGTGCCGCCCTGGTGGGCGGCCTCAACATGGCCGGACTCACCCGCATCTTCACCGACACCGTCGGCGTCCAGTACTTCTCCGGCTTCCACGAGCTCGAGCATCATGCCGAGAGCCTCAACTTCGGGTTGGCGGGCATCGGCACCCTGGCGGCGCTGGCGGGGATCGTCCTCGGGTACCGGCTGTGGTTCGGCGACGCCGCCACCCAGCAGGAGCGGGACCGTTTCAACGTCCCGCTGCTGTACCCGCTGCTGCGACACAAGTACTTCATCGACGACCTCTACATGGACGGGATGGTCAGGCCGATCCGGGGTCCGCTGGCGCGGGCGGTGGACTGGGTCAACGGCCACGTCATCGACCTCGTCATCAACGGCGCCGGGTTCGCGGCCCGCGGCCTCGGCAAGCTCGTGTACGGCTTCGATCAGCGCGGGGTGGACGGGGCGATCAACGCATCCGCCGCCGTGACGGGCGGCACCGGAGGCGTACTCCGGCTGCTGCAGACGGGCCGGGTCCAGCAATACGCAGTCTTGATCTTCGCGGGGACGGTGCTCCTCGCGGCAGGTCTGATCGTCTTCTGACGGGAGGAGCAAGCAGATGGGTTGGTTCGAGAACGGTTGGGGCCTGAGCCTGATCGTCTTCCTTCCGCTGGCCGGGGCACTGGTCGTGATGGCGCTCCCCAAGGCCAACGAACAAGCTCAGAAGCTCGCCGGCCTGTTCTTCGCCGCGGCGTCGTTCGTGCTGTCGCTCGTCGTCGTGTTCCGCTTCGACTACGGCGCCGCCGGCAACCTTCAGTTCGGCACCTCCCCCGGCCTCACCTGGATCGGCGCCATCAATTCCAACTATCACATCGGCATCGACGGCATCAGCCTTCCCCTGCTGGTGCTGTCCACCTTCGTGACGCTGCTGTCGATCATCTACTCCTGGAACCACTGGCCGGAGCCGCACAATCCGAAGGCGTTCCTGGTCCTCATCCTGCTGCTCGCCACCGGCATGAACGGCACCTTCGTCGCCCTCGACCTCATCCTCTTCTTCGTCTTCTTCGAGGTCGTGTTGCTGCCCATGTACTTCATGATCGGCATCTGGGGCGACCGCAACGAGATCACCATCCCGGTGCTGGGCAAGACGATGGAGATGCGGCTCTACGCCGCCATCAAGTTCTTCCTGTTCACCCTGTTCGGCTCGGCGTTCATGCTGCTGGGGTTCCTCACCCTCTACTTCAAGAGCGGCATGGACAGCTTCGACATCACGGCGCTCTCCGGCGGCTCGGCCGAGGCGGAACTCGGGAAGCTGGCGTTCTGGGTGTTCTTCGCCCTGTTCCTCGGGTTCGCGGTGAAGGTGCCGATGTTCCCGCTCCACACCTGGCTGCCGGACGCCCACACCGCAGCCCCCACCGTCGGCTCGGTGCTGCTGGCGGCGATCCTGCTGAAACTCGGCGCCTACGCCTTCATCCGCATCAGCCTGCCCATCCTCCCCGAGCAGGCCCGCAACTGGGCGCCGGCGATCGCCATCCTGGCGGTGATCGGCATCATCTACGCCTCGCTGGCCTGTCTCGCCCAGACCGACATGAAACGCCTCATCGCCTTCTCGTCGGTGGGTCACATGGGCTTCGTCATGCTCGGCATCGCCACCCTCACCGACATCGGCATCAACGCCGCCATCATCGGCATGGTCGCCCACGGCCTCATCACCGGCTTGTTGTTCTTCCTCGCCGGGTCGATGGCGCACCGCTACCACACCCGGGAGATGGCCCGCCTCGGTGGCAACCAGAAGCTGCTCCCCATCCTCGGCACCCTGCTCGGGTTCACCGCCATGGCGTCGCTCGGGCTGCCCGGCCTCGCCGGGTTCTGGGGCGAGTTCATGTCGCTGCTCGCCTCGTTCGACCCGCTGGGGGGCCTGTCCACCGGACTGTTCCGCACCCTCATGGTGATCGGGGGCATCGGCACCGTGCTCACCGCCGGCTACATGCTGTGGATGCTGCAGCGAGTCAACTTCGGGGAGCCCTCCGAGGAGTGGACCGGCCACGAACTGCACGACGTCGACGGTTTCGAGATTGCGGCCTGGTCGCCGCTCGTGGTCTCGATCCTCGCCATCGGGGTGTTCCCCCGGCTGGTGTTCGGCGCCACCAACGACGCGGTACAGGCCCTCGTCCGGAACGTGTTCGGAGGCTGATCGGTGAACGTCGACTACCACGCCCTGCTGCCCGAGATCATCCTCGGCATCACCGTGCTCTCCGTCCTGGTGGTGGATCTGCTGCCGGTGCGCAAGTACTGGACGGCGGTGGTCGGCCTGGTGGGCCTCTTCGCAGCATTCGTCCCGGTGCTCACCCTCGGGCTGTGCGATTCGCTCGACTTCTGCACCGCCGCCGGGGCCCGGGTCATGTTCGGCGGGTCGTACGTCGTCGACACCTTCTCCCTGGTGCTCAAGGGCCTCTTCCTCGGCGCCGCGTTCGTGGCGATGCTGCTGTCGGTCGGCTACCTGGAGACGGGGCGCTTCTGGGAGGGCGAGTTCTACTTCCTCATGCTCTCCTCGGTGTTGGGGGCGCTGGTGATGACGTCGAGCCGCGACCTCGTCACTCTGTTCGTGGCTCTCGAGCTGGTGACCGGACCCACCTTCCTCATGGCCGGGTGGCGCAAGGGTGATGCCCGCTCCAACGAGGCTGCCCTCAAGTACTTCATCATCGGGGTGCTGTCGGCCGCGGTCCTCCTGTTCGGGATGTCGCTGGTCTACGGGTCGACCGGGCAGATGACCTTCGCCGGGATCCGGGAGGCGATCGCCCAACACGAGCTGGCCGACCCCGGCTTCGTCGACCAGCCGCTGCTCAGCATCGGGGTGCTGTTCACCCTGCTCGGCTTCGCCTTCAAGGTGTCGGCGGTGCCCTTCCACTTCTGGACCCCCGACACCTACGAGGGGGCGCCGATCCCGGTCACCGCCTACCTGTCCGTGGTATCCAAGACGGCCGGCTTCGTCGGGCTGCTCACCCTCACCTACCTGGCGTTCTCAGGGATGACGGGACTGTGGGGACCGGCGCTGTGGATCCTGGCCGCAGCGTCGATGACGGTGGGGAACCTCATCGCCCTCCGCCAGACCAACATCGTGCGCCTCCTCGGCTACTCGTCGATCGCCCAGGGTGGGTTCATCCTGGTGCCGTTCGGGGCGGCCGCAGCCGCCGGCGTCACCGGCGTCCAGCTCCAGGACGCCTTCTTCGCCACCGTCACCTACCTGCTGGTGTACGCCTTCATGAACCTGGGCGCATTCGCGGTGGTGATCGCCGGCTCGAACCGGATCCACCACACCACCATCGACGGATGGGCCGGGCTGTCGCAGTACGCCCCGGGCCTTGCCGTGCTGCTCACCATCTTCTTCTTCTCCCTGGCGGGGATCCCGCCCCTGGCGGGCTGGTTCGCCAAGTTCGTCATGTTCCGGTCGGTGCTGTCGGTTGCCGGAGGGTGGGGGATCGGCCTGGCGGTGGTCGCCGCGGTCAACTCGGTCATCGCCTTCGTCTACTACGCCAAGGTGGTCAAGGCGGCCTGGTTCGACCCGGTTCCCGAGGACGTTCCCGCCGGTGAGTTGCGGGAGGAGACGGTGGGGCCGCCGCTGCGCCTCGCCCTCGGCCTCACCGCACTCGGAGTCGTCGTCATCGGGGTGTTCCCCACCGTCGTCGCCCACCTCGGGGAGCTGACGCGCGGCTTCGTCACCGGCTTCTGAGACCCGTTCCGTCCTCCCTCTACACTCGGCCCATGGCTCATCCCGACGCCGTGCCCGCCGGCGTCCCCGCCCCGACCGTGGCCCGTCCGTGACCCTCACCGGCCGCCTCCGGGCACGGATCGCCGCTGCCGGGCCCATGCCGTTCGACGAATTCATGGAGGTCTGTCTCTACGACCCTGGGGAGGGGTTCTTCACCACCGGACCGCTGCGGAGCAGCGCCGGCGGCGACTTCCTCACCAGTCCCGAGGTGAGCGGTTGGTTCGGGCGCACCTTGGGACGGTTCGTCGCCTCCGAGCAGGCACGCCTGGCGCCGGCCGAGGGGACGCTGGTCGAAGCCGGTGGCGGTTCCGGCTCCCTGCTGCGCGCCCTGCTCGAGGAATGCGGCGCCGAGGGGCCCGGCGAGGTGTGGGCGATCGAGGCGTCGCCGGCGGCCCGGGAGGCGCTGGCGGGGATGCTGCCGCCGCAGCGGGTGGTGGACGGTGCGGGGGCCCTGCCGGCGTCGCTGCGGGGGGTGGTGATCGCCAACGAGTTGCTCGACAACCTCCCGGTGGCGCTGGCGACACGGCAGGAGGCCGGCTGGGCCGAGCTGCGGGTCGGTGTCTCCGGCGAGGCGCTCACCCTGGTGGCGGTCCCGCCCCGTCCCCATGTGGCGGCGTGGGCGGAACGGTACGGCGCCGCCACCCCGGTGGGAGGCCGGGTCGAGGTGCTGCAGGCGGCGGTGGAGTGGGTGGAGGCCATGGTGGGGCGGCTCGCCGCCGGCACCCTCGTCGTCGTCGACTACGGCGGCACTTCCGAGGAGCTGGCCGGGCGGCGGGCCGAAGGCACGCTGCGGACCTACCGGGGGCATCACCTCGGGCCCGATCCGCTGCTGGAGCCGGGCGCCACCGACATCACCGTCGACGTCGACTTCACCGCGGTGCGGGACGCCGCCGAGCGGGCCGGGGCGGTGGTGACGGTGGTGCGGCAGGACGACTTCCTCGCCAAGTGGGGTCTGCGCGATGCCATCGAGGCGTTGCGGGTCCGTGAGACGGAGTGCGCCCGCGCCGGCGACACCATCGGTCAGCTCGAGGCCCGCGACGAGCGCATCGGCGCCGAGACCCTGCTCCATCCGCGCGGACTCGGCGACTTCCGGGTCCTGCTCGCCCGCGTCTGACCACATCTGCACCCAACCCAGGGTTCCCGACCAAGAAGACCCGGCCTCTCAACCCAGGGTTGGGGCGAGAAACGTCGGGGTGGCGCGAGGCACAGGCCTGAGGCCGCCTGCCGCGAAGCGGAGCCGGGGGGGCGATTGCTACCACCCTGCCCTCGGTACACTGAGACCACTATGACCAACAACCTCAAAACCGTCTTCCTGTTGGGCCTGCTCGGTGGGCTCTTCGTCGCCGTTGGGGCACTGATCAACGGCCAGAACGGCGCCGCCATCGCTCTCGGGATCGCGGTGGTGTTCAACTTCGGGGTGTACTTCTTCTCCGACAAGCTCGCCCTCAAGGCGGCGCACGCGGTTCCGGTCGAGGAGCACCAGCT
>CAYUDA010000112.1:0-5723 GCA_964443425.1 uncultured Acidimicrobiaceae bacterium | reverse complement strand
GTTGCCGTAGAACTCGACCGTGATCGACGTCGAGGTGTACTGGGTCTTGATGATGATGAGGGCGTCGGAGTCGTTGCGGAACACCAGGTCCGGCTCCGGCCACGAGATCGTCGCCTCCCGGCCCTCCGGGTAGCGGGTGAAGTAGTAGCTGTGCGGCTTGTGGCTGATGTCCTCGTAGCAGCCGAAGAACACCGCGTTGTAGAAGGTGGTGGCGAATTGGCTCACCCCGCCCCCGTAGCTGTCGACCAGCTCTCCGCCGAGGATCATCGGCGCCAGAACGTATCCCTTCTCCTCGGAACGTTCCCCGACGTACTGGTTGAGCGAGAACTCCTCGCCGGGCCACACGATGGCGCCGTCGACCGCGTCGGCCATGAGGTGGATGTTGGTGACCCGAGCCTGGCCCGGCGGGTACTCGGTGGAGAAGCCGGAGACCTTGGTGATGGGGCCCATCGCCTCGGCGTCGGCGGTGGTGAACTCGGGCTCGGTCGCCGACTCGAACGGGAACGGGCCGGTGTTGGTGGTGGAGAGGGCCGCCTGGCGGAGGGCGGTGTCCACCAAGTCGACGTTGAGCAGGGTGGCGGGCCGGGAAGGCTGCAGCGTCACCTGCTCGGTCTCCTCGTCGACGAAGAAGGCGGCGTCGCGGGCCGGTTGCTCGATCTGCTGCCGGTACGGCTCGAGCAGCGACGCCAGGGAATCCTTGTCGAATCCCACCACGAGCTCCGGCGGTGAGGCGGAGCTGACCCGGCTCTCGATCATGTCGGTGAGCTGCTCGGCAGTGAACGTGATCGACACCGCCGGGTCGGTGGCCGCCAGGGTCACCGGGGCGTCGAGGAGCCGCCCCGCCTCGGCGACGGCGGCATCGACGTCGGCGTGGGTGAGGTCGGGTTCCAGCACCCGGGTGGGCAGCGTCGGCACCGAACGGTCCACGGTGCTGAGGTTGGCGAGCACGATGGCACGGGCGGCGTCGCGGTCGATGCCCTCCCCGGCACGCGGGTAGTCGGGCAGCACCCGACCGGCGTTGACGACGACGCCGCCTTCATAGGCAGGATCGTCGATCGCCTGCAGCTCCCATTGGGAGAACACCTCGTCGAGGAGGTCGAGATCGATGGTCACCGGCACGTCGACCTCGATGTGGTCACCGAAGCTCCCGAACCAGGAGAAGAAGCTCGCAGGGAAGCCGTGGTCGTGGCGCTGCCGCATTGCCTCCTCGACCACCGCGGCTTCGTCGATCTGAAGGTCCACGGTGTCCGGGTCGAGGGTGAACTCGATGTTGTTCACCATGAAGTGGGCCGGGGTGCGGCGCAGCTCGTCCTCGTGCTGGGCCATCGCCACCAGGGCGTCGGTCTGGCCGAGACCGCCCAGTTCGACACCGGCGGCTGAGACATTGCGGGCGACCTCGCCGGTGGTGACGAGCTGGTCGAAGGTGTAAGCGATCACGGGCAGCAGCAGCAGCGCTGCGGCACTGCCGGCGAGAATGATGGTGCGGAGCTTGTGAGACATCGAGGTTTTCGACACGCGACCAACAAAGAGGGACCAGGACCCCGGGCGAGCACGCAGTGTACCGTTTCCCTGGTCAATCCAAATACCCCGCCGTAGGTCAGCGCCCGATACCATCCGACGGTGGTCCCGTTTCCCTCCGTCGTCTCCGGCGAGCCGCTCGTTGTTTCGGCGACCCTCTACACCACCTACCGGCGCTGTCCGGCCCAGGCCCTGGCGCGCACCCGGGGTGTCTATCCGGCGGAGAGCCGGCCGTCCTTCCGCGGCAACCTGGCCCATCGCATCTTCGCCCGCCACCTGGCACGCGGCCCTGTCGCCTCCGAGGACCTGCGGCAGGCGTGCCACGAGGAGATCGGCTCCGGCCTCAACCCCAAGCTCGGCGCCCTTGGGCTCCGGCCCAGCGACCTCGATGCCGTCATCCGGGAGGTCGGGGACCTCTACCAGCGGTTCAAGATGCTCCCGACCGACGGGTTCCGCTCCGCCGAGGTCTCCCTCGAGGCCGAGCCGGCGGACGGTGTCACGTTGCGCGGCGTCGTCGACGCGGTGTTCGACCAGCCGGGCGGGGGCGTTCGTCTCGTCGATTGGAAGACCGGAGCCCTCTACGAGGTCGAGGATCAGCTCGCCTTCTACGTGCTGGTGTGGGCCCTGCAGCATGACGAGCTGCCGGCGCTGATCGAAGCCGTCTCGGTGGGGAGCGGGGAGCGACATCGCGAGGTGCCCGACCGGGCCGGCGCCGAAGAGACGGCACGCAGAGTCGCCGATCTGGTCACCAGGCTGCGGCAGGCGTTTGACGCCGGGACCGATCTGGAGCGGCGGGGAGGACCCTGGTGTTCGTTCTGCCCGCTGCTGGAGGGCTGCGCCGAGGGGAGCGCCGCCACCGCCTGAGCCTGGCCGGGGAGGGTGGGATCCGCCGACCCACCGTGCGATACTCTCTGGCTCGATGCGAACTCTGGTGGCGTTGCACGCCCATCCCGACGACGAGAGCTCCAAGGGAGCCGCCACCGTGGCGCGCTACGCGGACGAGGGGGTGCGCTGCGTGCTCGTCACCGCCACCGGAGGCGAGGCAGGCGACATCCTCAACCCGGCGATGAACCGGCCCGACGTGGCGGAGCGCCTGCCCGAGATCCGCCGCCGCGAATTGGAGGAGGCGGCGGCCATCATCGGGTACGACGAGGTGATCCTGCTCGGCTACCGGGACTCCGGCATGCCGGGAACCGAGGAGAACGGGCATCCCGACGCATTCGTCAACGCCGACTTCGAGCAGGTGCTGGGCGAGGTGGTGGAGATCGTGCGCCGGGAACGGCCCCAGATCGTGCTCGGTTACGACGACCATCGCTGGTACCCCCACCCCGACCATCTCCGCGTCTACCAGCTGTCGGTGGCGTTGGCGGGGGCGGCCGCCGACCCGGAACGGTTCCCCGAGGCGGGGGCACCCTGGCAGCTCGACGCGGTGTGGGCACCGCTGTTTTCGACCCGCCGCATCCTGTCGCTGCACCACGCCATGGCGGATCGCGGCCTCTCATCCCCCTACGCCGAATGGCTGGCCCGGCTCGGCGAGGAGGTGGACGACGACCGGCCCATCAGCCGCCTCGACGTGGCGGCGACCCTGGAGCGCGGTCTCGATGCTCTGCGGGCGCACGCCACCCAGGTCGACCCCGACGGGTTCTGGTTCCAGATCCCCGTCGAGGTGATCCGGGAGGTGTACCCCTACGAAGACTTCGAGCTGTTGTTCTCTCGCCGTCCCGCCGGCGATCCGGTCGACGACCTGTTCGCCTACTCCGTCGCCGACCGAAGCGGCTCCTCCGCCGAGTGACGCTCAGGCGACCCGAACGGTCGAGGGTTCGTGGCTCCGGTCCCGGTCGAGGGAGCGGTACAGCTCGTCGACGAGGTCGAGTAGTTGGGTTCGCAGGGAGTCGATCTCTTCGCGCACCGAGTCGATGTTCGACTTGGCGGTCGCCAGGATTCGCTTGGAGCGCGAGAAGTGCTGGGCGAGGTCGCGGAGCCGTCCCAGGCGTTCCAGGGCGTATTCGGCGTCGCGGCGTGAACCGTCGATGCGGCCCACCGCGGCCGCGGCCTGGATCCAGCGCAGCGCGACGCCGACGAGCACCCCACCGTCGTCGTCGACCACCAACAGCCGGTTCCCGTACACCCCAAAGCTGCCCACCTCCCCAGGAAAGGCGTCCTCCTTGGAGACACAGAGGCCCCAGTCGGCCCGGCGGTTCGTCATGGCACGGTCCAACTCGTCGAGGATCCCGCCCGCCCCGGTGAGGCCGACGCGTGCGGTGTTCTTGGCCTCGACCGCGATCCGGATCCCGTTGGGGAGAGTCACCACGAAGTCCCCGGCCTTGGTTTGCGGTCCCACCGAACCCGCCGTCAGGCCGGTGCGTTCCACGACACAGCCGCCGATGCGCACTCCCTCGTTGCGCAAGGTGGCCTCGAGCTCGTCCTCGTAGTCCCTTCCCTTGGCGGTGCCCCGCTGCCCCTCCTCGACCCGGCTCTGCTCACCGACGACGAGATCTCGCAGCTCACGGAACCGGACGTCGACCTGCGCCAGGATCCGGTTGAACCCCGAGTCCGGTCCGGTGGGATCGAACGCCTCCTGGAGTCGCTGCTGGAGCACCCCACCGGGGCCGAGCAACTCGTTGAGGGTGGCCACCAGCCGGGCGGTGTGGCTGTCGGTCCGCTCCGGGTCGAGGCGCGTGAGGAGACGCTCGTGGAGGGCGCCGACCTCGGCCAGGGTGCGGGCGGTGAGTGACGTCCGCACGTCGGGATCGAGGCTGTTGGAGAGTGCCGTGCTCCCCGAGGCGATGACGCCGTCGAGCCGGCGCTGCGCCTCGTCGATCACGGTCGCCAGCACCCGTCGCACCTCCTCGTTCATCTCGTCGATGGTGGCGCCGAGCCCCATCGAGTTCAGGCCGCGGATCCCCACCGCGAGTGCCTTGGCGATCTCGGCGGGCCGGGCGTCGGCCGGTACCGATCGCAGGTGGTCGGCCACCATGGCGTCGGTGACGACGACGCCGTCGATGTGCACCGCCGATCCGTCGATGTGGACCGCCGCCGCGTCTCCGGCCGTCGGCCCCACGGTCGCCTCGATCTCGGTGTCCTGTGTCGTTGTGATCATGCGAGCACCGTACGGTGCGGGAGCGACAGATTCCGCGCTCTCGACCCCCGGTCCGGATGCAGGGGCGGGCGGTGTGCTGTAATCAACAAGATGAGGCTCGACGGCGATGCCATTCCCCCGCTGCGAGAAGAGCTGGCCCGTCTCGGCGAGCTGCTCGCCGCGGCGCCGCTCCCGCTCCCGACCCCGGACCGGGACGCCACCCTCGCCGCCAGGGACAGCCTGGAGCGCACCATTCGCGAGTACCTGGTGCCCCGCCTGGCCGATCCCGACGCTCCCATCGTCGCCGTGGTGGCCGGGCCCGGAGGGGCCGGCAAGTCGACCGTGGTGAACACCCTCGCCCAGGACCGCATCGGCGAGACCGGGGTGCGGCGCCCCACCACCGTCGACCCGGTGCTGTGGGCCCACCGCGACCACGCCTCCCGCTACTGGAGCGAGTTCGTCGCCCGCGTTCGGGAACGGGTCGGACCCGCGGTGGAAGTGGTGATCGGCGACGACCAGCTCACCTCCAACCTCACCCTGATCGACACCCCACCCGTCGGCTGGGTCGCTCCCGACGGCCGGCGTCCCGCCCGCGACGTGCTGGCGCTCGCCGACCTGTGCGTCTTCGTCACCACCCCAACCCGCTACGCCGACGCCGCTCCGTGGGAGTTCCTCCAAGAGGTGCGCTGGCGCGGCATTCCCCTGCTCTTCGTGCTCAACCGTCTCCCGGAAGACCCTGCGACGGAGGCGCTGCTGCTGGCCGACCTCGCCGCCCATCTCTACGGCCGGGAGCTGCTGCTCGAGCCCGACCCGTCGCAGCTCTTCGCCGTGGCCGAGTACCCGGTGGAGCGCTGGCACGGCGGCCTCGAGCCGGCCTCGGTCGGGTCGCTCCGCAAAGAGCTCGCCAAGATCTCAGACCCTGCGCTGCGCCGGACCGTCGTGGAGAGCAACGTCGCCTCGGCGGTCCGCAACCTGGTCGATCGTGTCGAGGAGGTCATCGAGGCCCTCGACGAGCAGACCGTGCTCGCCACCCGTCTCGAGGCGATGATCGACGCCCGCTACGGCGCCGAGACGATCGCCCTGGTGGAGACGCTGGCGGCGGGCGGGCTGTCCGAACTGGCCGCCC
>CAYUDA010000111.1:0-5748 GCA_964443425.1 uncultured Acidimicrobiaceae bacterium | reverse complement strand
CAGATCAAGACCGGCGCCCCGGCGCGGGGTGAGCGCACCGCCAAGTACAACCAGCTGCTCCGTATCGAGGAGGCGCTGGGCAACGAGGCTCGCTTCGCCGGTTGGGCGCCGTTCCGGAGGTAGTGAGTGGACGAGACGATGTGGCAGGACCGTGACACCCCCCGCCAGGCTCGCAGCCGGCGGGGACCGGTGATCGCGGTCCTGCTGCTCGTCGCTCTCGCCATCACCCTCGCCGGGATCTTCCCGTTCCGGCAGATGATCGCCCAGCAGCGCCGGGTGGACAACACCGAGGCCAAGCTCGAGGCGCTGCTCACCGAGAACACCCGGCTGGAGCAGGAGAAGGCATCGCTGGAATCCGCCAGCGACCTGGAGCGCATCGCCCGCGAGCAGTACGGGCTGGTGCGTCCCGGTGAGACCGGCTACACGATCGACCCGCCGGATCCGGAGCCGGAGGTGGTCGTTCCCAGCCAGCAGCAGCCGCCGCCCGAGGACGAGCGGTCCCCGCTCGAGAAGGTGTGGGACTTCCTCACCGGCCGCGACCTGGTACCGGATGGGTGATCGGGAGACGGTGGCGGCTCAGCTGGGCCGGGAACCTCGCTCGCCGGTCGACGTCGTCGCCCGCTGCCACCTCGGGCTCCCGGTGGTGATCGCGGTTCCTCCCCATCTCGACGACGGGACGCCGTTCCCCACCCGCTCCTGGCTCACCTGCCCGCTGGCGGTGCGCCGCGTCGGCCGGCTGGAGGCCGCCGGCGGGGTGAAGGAGGCGGAGGCCAGGCTCGCCGCCGATCCGGACCTGGCGGAGCGCCATGCCGCCGCGGCCGCCCGCTACGCAGCGGAGCGGGACGCCCTCATCCCGGCGGGTTCGCCGCTGCCGCGCCCCACCGGGGGTGTGGGAGGCGCCGCCAAGGGCGTGAAGTGCCTCCACGCCCACTACGCCGACCACGCCGCCGGCAACGACAACCCGGTGGGGGAGCACACTGCGGCCAGGATCGAGCCGCTCGACTGCACCGTGCCGTGCGTGATCGACGGGACCCTCAACCCGGCGTGGCGGGAACCGTCTCGCTGAGGGGTCGGGCTGCGGCAGAATGGGGAGGCGATGGGCACCGACGATCCGCATCTGATGGCTCCCGGCCACGCGCCGACGCCGTTCTCGGCCGCCGACATCCGGGGCGGCTGCCCTCCGGGCCGGACGATGCGGCTCCTCGTCGAACCGGACGGCGAGCCCGCGTTCCTACGGGCGGTGCGCTTCCTGTCGTGTGACGAGGAGGGCGCCGAGCAGGAAGGACAGCGGTTCTCCCTCGATGGAGAGCCCCTGGAGCCGGCGACGACAGAACGGACCCGGTGGGAGGAGTTCCAGGCCCACGCCTCCTTCCCGTTACAGCGCACCAAGATCGATCGGGAGACGATCGAGACGCCGCTCGGCGTCATGCGATGCCTCCGCTACACCGTCGCCGACGGCGAGACCGTTCGCACTTTCTGGTTCGCCGACGACCGTCCCGGGATGCCGGTCAAGGTCGTCACCCGGGCCGGCGACCGGGTCGTCTCCACGATGACGATGACCGAGGACTCTTACCCCGGAGAGGCTTCCCCGTAGACGAAGTACTGGGCGGTCTTGCTGACCCGGGCCCGCCAGCCGACGTCGCCGAGTCGCTGCTCCAGCTCGCCCGGGTCGTAGAACACCTTGACGATGCGGTACCAGCGCCCGTCGTTGAGCTGTCGTTCCACCGAGGTGGAGTCCCGGTCGCCGAGACGGCCCCCGAGGGACGTCGCCGATTCGATCCACTGGTTGTCGACGAACACGGCCCGGCCGCCCGGAGTCAAGGCCCGGCCCACCAGGTCCCAGAACGGCGCGAACCGCTCCGGCGGCACGTGGGAGAGCCAGAACGAGAAGAACACCGTGTCGAACCGCCGCGGCGGCTCCCAGGCGAACAGGTCGGCGGTGAGGTACTCGATCGAGGCGTTCCGCAACCGGGCCCGGTTGAGGCCGATCATCTCCTCGCTGCCGTCCACCGCGGTGAGGGTGGCGGCCAGGGGCCGGAGGCGCCGGGTCCAGATCCCGGTGCCGCACGCCAGCTCCAGGGTGTCACCGAAGGGCCCGAGGGCGTCGATCGCCGCCTCCAGGTCGGCGACCTCCCCGGACCAGACCTCGTTCAGCTCCGGTCCCCGGTCGAAGCGGCCCCGCCGCTCCCACCACTCGTCGTACTCGGGGGCCCGGGCCCGGTAGTAGGCGAGCTGCTCGGTGAGGAGGTCGTCGTGGGGGAGTCGGGGGTCGGCCACGTTCCTCAGTCGTCGTCCTCGAGCGAGGCGAGGGCTCGCTCCACCAGGTGCGACGGCAGCTCCTGGTAGTGGTCGTGCTCGGCGGTGAAGCTGCCCCACCCCTGGGTGAGGGACCGCAGATCGATGGCGTAGCTCTGGATCTCCGAGGACGGCACCAGCGCCGTGATGCGCTGCCGGCCCCCGGCGGCGGCCTCGGTGCCCTGCACCTGGCCCCGCCGCGACGACAGGTCACCCATCACGTCACCCTGGTAGCCGGAAGGCACCGTTACCGAGATCTTCGAGATCGGCTCGAGCACGATCGGTCCGGCATTGGCCATGGCGGCCTTGAAACCGAGCCGTCCCGCCATCTTGAAGCTCATCTCGGAGGAGTCCACCGAGTGGTACTTGCCGTCGTAGCAGCGCACCCGCACGTCGACCACCGGGAAGCCGTGGACGCCGCCGTCGGCCATGGTCTCCCGGATGCCCTGCTCGACCGCCGGGATGAACTGGCGCGGGATCGACCCGCCCTTGATCTCGTCGACGAACTCGAAACCTTCGCCACGCTGGGTCGGCTCGACCTTGAGGTAGGCCACCCCGAACTGGCCGCGGCCGCCGCTCTGTTTCTTGTACTTGCCCTCGGCGTCGGCCGTCCCGGTGATCGTCTCCCGGTAGGCGACCTTGGCCGGCTCGGTGTCGACCTCCACCCCGAACTTGCGGGCGAGCCGCTCGATGGTGATGGTGAGATGGGTCTCGCCCATGCCCTGCAGCAGCGTCTGCCTCGTCTCGTCGTTGCGCTCGACCCGGATCGACGGATCCTCCTCCTGGAGCCGCCGCAGGGCGTTGGCCAGCTTGTCCTCGTCGGCCTGGGTGCGGGCGTGGATCGCGATGGCCAGCACCGGCGCGGGATGCGTGATGGGGCGCACCGTGACCGGCTTGTGCTTGGGGGCGAGGGTGTCGCCGGTGGCCGTCTCGTCGAGCTTGGCGACCACTCCCAGGTCGCCGGCCGGCAGCTCGGACACCAGCTCCGACTCTTTGCCGATCATCACCGCCACCTTGGCGAAACGCTCGTCGGCGCCGCTGCGGGTGTTGTGGAGCACGCTCTCGGCCTTGATCGTTCCCGACAGCACCCGGAAGTAGGAGATCTGGCCCACGTACGGGTCGGTGATGGTCTTGAACACCAGCGCCAGCGGGTCGCCCGACGGGGTGCCCTCCACCTCGACCGTCTCGCCCCCGGCGGTCACCTCGACCTTGGGGCGGGAGGCGGGGGAGGGGCCGATCTCGGTGATGAAGTCGGCGAGACGATCGACCGCGATCGGCCCGGTCGCCGAGCCGCACACCACGGGGAACACGGTGGCGGCGGCGACCCCGACCGCCATCGTCTTCTCCAGCTCCTGCACCGAGGGGATCTCACCGTCCAGGTAGCGCTCCAGCTGCTCGTCGTCGCCGACCACGATCCCCTCCACCAGGTTGTCGCGGACCTCGTGCTCCCGGCTCTCCATCTCGTCGGGGATCTCGGTCTCCGCGGCGGTGCCGCTGTCGTAGAGGTAGGCCTTGTCGCGGAACAGATCGGCGACGCCGTGGAAGTCGGCCTGGTTCCCGATCGGCAGCTCGATGGGGGCGATGCCGGCCCCGAAGCGGTCCCGCAGCTGCTGCAAGGTCCGATCGAACGACGCCTGCTCCTTGTCGAGCTTGTTGATGAACACCATGCGGGGCAGCCCGAGCCTCTCGGCCTCCCGCCACGCCGTTTCGGCGCCGACCTCGACGCCGTCGGTGGCGCTGATCACGAACACCGCCAGGTCGGCGACCCGGAGGGCGGCGTCGACGTCCCCGACGAAGTCGGCGTAGCCGGGGGTGTCGATGAGGTTGATCTTGTGGCCCTTCCACTCGAAGGGGGCGGTGGCCAGCGACAGTGAGATGCCCCGCTTGTGCTCCTCCGGGTCGAAGTCGGTGACCGTCGTGCCGTCCTCGACCCGTCCCAGCCGGTCGATGGCGCCAGCACGGAAGAGCAGGGCCTCGGCGAGGGTCGTCTTCCCGGATCCGCTGTGACCGACGAGCGCGACGTTGCGTATCTTCTCGGGTGGGTACACCTTCACAGCCGGATCCTCCGTGGGGTCGATGGTTGTCGGACCACGAGACTAACCGAGAGGGGGGTCCTCACTCCAGACGACACCCCGGTTCCGGCAGGTACGCTGCGGGCGACGCCCGGGTGGCGGAACTGGTAGACGCGGCGGACTTAAACTCCGCTGTCCCTTCGGGGGCGTGGGGGTTCGAGGCCCTCCCCGGGCACGGCGCGTCGCGGCGCGGGCCGGATCCGTACCCGGTGCCCCCTCCTAGAATCTAGGGAAACGCCCCCAGGTGCCAACCGGAAGCCCGTCGGGGGTACTTCAGCCCCTAGGCGGGCTCCCCACCCGGTCCCACACTGGAGGGACGGAATCGGAGGCCCCTGTCATGAATCGCGTCATCGAAGCCAGATTCCTCGCCCCGGAGGTGAAGTACCTCCGGATCGAGGCCCCCAAGATCGCCCGCAAGCGCAAGGCGGGTCAGTTCGTCATCCTGCGCCCGCGGCCCGAGTCGGAGCGGATCCCGCTCACCATCGCCGACGCCGACCCCGAGGAAGGCTGGATCGCCCTCATCGTCCAGGGCATCGGAAAGACCACCAAGACCCTCAACCAGCTCGAGGCCGGCGACAGCATCCAGGACCTCGCCGGGCCGCTCGGCATGCCGTCTGAGATCGAGCAGTACGGCACCGCGGTCGTCATCGGTGGGGGGGTCGGCACCGCCATCGCATACCCGACCGCGGTCGCCCTCGCCGCCGGTGGCAACGACGTGATCGCCATCATCGGCGGCCGCAGCAAGGAGTACGTCATCCTCGAAGACGAGATGGCCGCCGTCTGCGCCGAGGTGTACCCCACCACCGACGACGGCAGCTACGGCTACCACGGGTTCGTGACCTCCAAGCTCACCGACCTCATCGAGGAGGGAAGGAAGATCGACTACGTGATGGCCATCGGTCCGGTGCCGATGATGCGGGCGGTCGCCGAGGTGACCCGCCCTCACGGCATCCAGACCGTGGTCAGCCTCAACCCGATCATGGTCGACGGCACCGGCATGTGCGGCGGCTGCCGGGTCTTGATTGGCGGCGAGACCAAGTTCGCCTGCGTCGACGGGCCCGAGTTCGACGCCCACCTCGTCGACTTCGACCTGCTGGCACGCCGCAACACCGCCTACGCCGCCTTCGAGCACTTCCGCCGCGAGGACTTCCAAGCCGCCCAGGAGTGCCGCCTCACCTCGGCGGAGGTGAAGTGATGGCCCGTGAACTCACCCGGCGCGAACGCATGAAGCTGCCCCGGCAGGAGATGCCGGAGCAGGACCCGGCGGCACGCGCCCTCAACTTCGACGAGGTCAACCTCGGCCTCTCCGCCGAGGCCGCGGTGGCGGAGGCGGAACGATGCCTGGTGTGCGCCCACCCCACCTGCATGGAGGGCTGCCCGG
>CAYUDA010000110.1:0-5764 GCA_964443425.1 uncultured Acidimicrobiaceae bacterium | reverse complement strand
GGGATCTACGTGTGCGGGGCGACGGTGCAGTCACGTCCCCACGTCGGGCACGGACGCTACGCGGTGGTGTTCGACGTGGTGCGCCGCACCCTGGAATGGCTCGGATACGACGTCACCTACGTCCGCAACATCACCGACGTCGACGACAAGATCATCGCCGCTGCCGCCGAGGCCGGTACCTCCACCTCCGAGGTGGTCGACGCCGCCAACCGGGCCTTCCAGGAGGCGTACGCCGCCCTCGGGGTGGCGCCCCCCACCATCGAGCCCCGCGCCACCGAGCACATCGACGACATGATCGAGATGATCGAACAACTCGTCGCCGGCGACCACGCCTACGCCGCCGGCGGCGACGTCTACTTCGCGGTCCGCAGCTTCCCCGAGTACGGCAAGCTGTCGGGCAGAGACGTCGACGAGTTACGGTCGGGGGAACGGATCGAACCGGGCGAGCACAAGCGGGATCCGCTCGACTTCGCCCTGTGGAAGGCGGCCAAACCGGGGGAGCCGCAGTGGGACTCGCCGTGGGGGCCGGGGCGCCCCGGCTGGCACATCGAATGCTCGGCGATGGCCCGCCGCTATCTGGGCGACGGGTTCGACATCCACGCCGGAGGCAACGACTTGGTCTTCCCGCATCACGAGAACGAGATCGCCCAGGCCGAGGCGGCGGTGGAGGGCGCCCGGTTCTGCCGCTACTGGATGCACAACGGGCTGCTCAACCTCGGCGGCGAGAAGATGTCGAAGTCGACCGGCCACATCGTCGACCTGCTCGAGGCGGTCCGTCGCTACCCGCCGCGGGCGGTGCGCCTCTTCTACCTGCGCACCCACTACCGCAAGCCGCTGGAGTTCACCGTCGAGGCGCTCGACGACGCCGCCGCTTCCCTGGAGCGGTTGTGGGCGTTCCGGCGCCGGGTGCCCGACGCCGGGGAGACGGCGCCGGACCCGGAGGCGATGGAGCGGTTCCGCGCCGCCCTCGACGACGACTTCGACGTCGCCGGGGCACTCGCCGTCACGTTCGAGGCGGTGCGGGAGGGGAACCGCCTGCTCGACGCCGGGGAGGACGCCGCCGCCTGGATCGCCGCCTACGACACCATGGCAGATGTGCTCGGGCTGGCCGAGCCCGAGGTCGACCTGGCCGACCTGGCCGATCCGCTGGCGGCGCTGGCCGGTGAGTGCGGGGTGGCCGCCGCTCCCGGGACCGCCACGGTGGAGGCGTTGCTGGAGCGGCGCCGCCGGGCCCGCGAGGAGCGCGACTGGGCCGCCGCCGACGCCGTCCGCGACCGGCTCGGGGAGATGGGCATCGTCATCGAGGACACGGCCGATGGCGCCCGCTGGCATCGGCGATAGCCTCGAAGGCTTCCATGCCGTCGCCGCCGCGGTGGCGGCGGGACGGGTGACCCGCCTCCACGTCGAGTCCTCGCGGCTCCGCCACCGCGCCTACGCCGAGCTGGTGACCGCAGCCCGTGACGCCGGCGCCACCGTCGTCGAGGTCGACGACGTCCGTCCCGAGGCGGCGACCGAAGCGCCGCAGGGACTCGTCGCCCGAGCCCGCCCCATCGCTCCGGTGACGTTGGAGGAGGCGGTGGCCGGTACCGATCCGCCGGCTCTACTGGTGCTCGATCGCATCGAGGATCCCCGCAACGTCGGGGCCGTTGCCCGCTCCGCCCTCGCCGCCGGGGTGCACTCACTGGTGGTGGCGACCCGCCGCGCCGCTCCGCTGGGCGCCACCGCCTTCAAGGCCGCCGCCGGGGCATTCGAGGCGATCGACGTGGTCACGGTGGGGTCGGTGGCGGCCGCCCTCTCCTCGCTGCGCCGGGCCGGGGTGTGGCTGGTCGGTCTCGACGCCGCCGGGGAGGCTTCGCTGTTCGGCTGCGAGCTGCTCACCGGCCCGGTGGCGATCGTGGTCGGCGCCGAGGGACGGGGCCTGAGCCGGCTGGTGGTCGAGCGGCTCGACGCTCGGGTGCGCATCCCGCTGGCGGCGGGGGTGGAGAGCCTCAACGCCTCGGTGGCGGCGGCGCTGGCGGTATTCGAACTCGCCCGCATGAGGGGCTGGGTAACCTAGATCGTCCCGCTGGCGTAGCTCAGTCCGGTAGAGCAGCCGCCTTGTAAGCGGCAGGTCGTGGGTTCGAATCCCTCCGCCAGCTCCATTCCCGTCCCCCAGGTCGCGAAATCCGCGTTTCTGTCGCCGGCCGGAGATACGCTGCCCGCATGCTGTCCGACCGTGACAAGAGGGTGCTCGACTTCGAGGGCGCCTGGTGGCTGTACCCGGGTCCCAAGGACCGGGCGGTGCGGGACCTGCTCGGCATGAGCGCCACCCGCTACTACCAGGTGCTGCGCCGCCTCCTCGATGACGCCGCCGCCCACGACTACGCCCCCCTCACCGTGCACCGGCTGCGCAAGATGCGCCGCGAACGGCGCGAGGCGATCGCCGCTCGCGGGCGCGACGTCACCGGGTGACGTGAGCGACGCGACCGCCGCCGGCGGTGCCACTCCCGGGCCCGGAGGCACGGCTTCCGAGGAGCGACACCTTCCCGACCTCATCACCAGGGTGGGGATCACCGCCTGGAGTCTGGTCGGCGTCATCGTGCTGCTGGGGGCGTTGGTGTGGATGGCGCGCTGGTTCCGGGTGGTGCTGGCCCCGGTGGTGCTGGCGGTGGCCCTCATCTACGTGCTGAACCCGCTGGTGAGCCGTCTCGCCGCCTGGCATCTCCCACGCATCGTCGCCGCCTTCCTCGCCTTCCTGGTCCTCACCGGGGTGCTCGTGCTCCTCGGCTTCCTGGTGGTGCCCAGCGTCAGCGACCAGGCCCGCTCCCTCGGCACCGACTTCCCCCAGATCTACGAGGATTCCACCGCCGAGATCGAGGACCTCGTCGCCCACTTCGGGTTCGGTGACGTCGACCTGTGGTCCTACGACCGGCTCCAAGACTTCATCCATGACCCTGAGCGGCAGGACCAGGTGCTGTCGGCGGTGTGGGGCAACATCGGGGCGGTGACCTCGGGACTGTTCGAGGCGATCCTGGTGTTCTTCGTCGCTCCCGTGGTTGCCTTCTACGTGCTCATCGACCTTCCCCGGGTCCGCGAGGAGGCCGTGGGTCTCGTCCCGCAGCGGCACCGCGCCGAGGTGATTCACGTCACCAGGCGCCTCGGCGGCGCGGTGGGTGGGTTCCTGCGAGGCCAGATCCTGGTGGCGCTCATCGTCGGCGTCCTCACCAGCTCCGGGTTCTGGCTGATCGGCCTCAAGTTCTGGCTCATCATCGGGATGACCGCCGGCTTCCTCAACATCATCCCCTTCGTCGGGCCGTGGGCCGGCGGCGCCATGGGGGTGCTGGTGGGTCTCGTCACCGCCGACCTCACCACCGCCATCTGGGCCGCGGTGGTGGCGCTGGTCGTCCAGCAGATCGACAACAACTTCGTGAGCCCGACGGTGCTGCGGGCCACGGTGCGCCTCCATCCCGCGGTGGTGATCCTCGTCCTCATTCTCGGAGGCGCCACCGGCGGGCTGTGGGGGGTGCTGCTGGCGGTGCCGCTGACGGCGGCGCTCAAGATCCTGGCCGGCCACCTGTGGCGCACCCGGGTGCTGGGCAACTCGTGGGAGGAGGCCATCGAGTCCATCATCGAGGAATCGGAGCCCCCCGAGCCGCTGCTGAGCCAGATCCGCCACGGGGGAACCCGCCACCCCGACACGATCGTTGATTCCACCGACGCCGGAGACGGCGACCGCGACCCACCGTTGGCCGGGCCGGGCGACTGAGGCCTGCGGCGGGGCCGGAAGGAGAGAGACGGCATGATGCTCGACCTGATCCTGGGGCTGATCCTGGTGGCGCTGGTGGTGCGCGGCTGGATGCGGGGACTGGCCCGTGAGGCCCTCGGCCTGGTCGTGGTGGTGGCGGGCACCGTGGTGGCGTTCCGCAGCAGCGGCCCGGTCGGCCCGTGGGTGGAGCGGATCACCGGCACCTCGGCCGACACCTCTCGCGTCGTCGCCGGGGTGGCGGTCTTCGCGCTGATCTCGATCGCCGCCGGGGTGGTGAGCCATCTCGTCCACCGCGGCATCCAGGCCCTCCCCGGATTGAGCACCGTGAACCGGATCGCGGGCGCCGCCCTCGCTGCGGCCGGCTACGTGGTCGTGCTCACCGTTGTGGTGTCGCTGCTGGCGGTGGCCCCGGTGCCCGAGGCGGTGGCCGACGAGGTCGACGGCTCGGCCGTCGCCTCCCGCATCACCGATCCCACCGGCGTGCCGCAGCACATGCTGCGGCTCCTGACAGGCGACCGGGTGATGCAGGTGGTCCTCGAGCTGGAGGATCTCGCCGGGGTGCCCCGCATCGTCCCCGCCGCAGGGGAGACCATGGAGATCCCACCGGCCGAGGCGGACGAGCTCGAGGCGCGATCCGGCGCCGCCGACGAGGTCTTCGAGATGCTCAACCGGGAGCGGGTGGCGGCGGGGGTCGAGCCGGTGAGCCGTTCCGCGGCCCTCGACGCCATGGCCGAGGAGCGGGCTACCGCCATGTACCTCTCGGGGGAGGTGGAGCGGCGCACCGACGGTCTCCGTGACGATCTCAACGACCGCGGCATCCCCACCGTGGCCCGTGCCGAGGTGGTGGCGTTGGCGGCGACACCGGCGTCGGCCCACCAGGGTCTCCACGGCCAGGAGGCGGCCGGCGCCGAGCTGGTGGGGCTCGACTACGTCAAGGTGGGGGTGGCGGCGGTGGAGGGGCCGCTCGGGTTGATGGTGGTGGTGATCCTCGCCGGCTGACTCCGGCTACGCCTCGGCGGTTGTCTCGTCCTCGTCGTCGATCTCGGCGGCCTGAGCCTCGGCGACGGCCCGGGCGTGGGCGTCATCGCCGAATGGCGTTGCCGGGCGCATGTCGAGGTCGGCCAGCACCTCGGAACGCCCGTAGAGCACCAGTGTGTCGTAGCGATGGACCACGGTGCGCCCCCGGGGGGCCCCGAGGAACCCGCCGTCGGCCCGTTGCACCGCCAGCACCAGCACCCCCTCATCGGGCAGCTCGAGATCCGCCAGGGTCTTCTCGGCGAGCCAGTCCTCGGGCCGCACCTGCAGCTCGGTGACGGCGTAGTCGAAGCTGAGCTGCATGAGGTGATGGAAGTCGCGCAGCTCGAGGTCGGAGAAGTTGCGGAAGACCCGGGTGATGAACCGGGTGACCCGCCGTTCGAAGAACGTCGTCCTGGTGAGCAGGAAGATGGCGCCGAGCCCGCCGAGGGTCACCCCCAGCCGGGTCAGGACCTGGCCGGAGTTGGCGCTGGTGGCGAAGGAGAGCATCGTCGTGGCGACGATGCTCACGAGCCCGACGTTGCCCACCAGCATCAGGACCATGGCGATGCGGCGCCGCAGCGGGTGGGTCACCACCGTCTCGGACTCGTTGGTCGTGTAGCCGACGCCGGTCAGCATCGTCCGTGCCTGGAAGCGGGCCACCTCGAACGGGAGCCCGGTGGCCATGAGGGCCACGGTGGCGACTCTCGCCACCAGCAGGATCACGAGCACCAGCAGCAGGAGTGACCCGACGGCGATCACTGGTTCTGGGTCCTTTCGTCGGCGCGGCGCTTCGGGTCTCGACGAATCCGGATCGGAACCGATGCCGGCGGTCTGTTTGCGGTTCTCCCGTCCCGGGCCGGTCGAGAGGATCCGGGTGTGCCGTCCCAAGCCTACGTGTTTGCCGCCACCACCGGCGGCTCGGGGTATGGACGCGGTACCGGAGGTGAGTTCAGTCGGGCCTGGTGTCGTCGATCTCGAAGAACGGCGACGGGGGCGGTCCGG
>CAYUDA010000109.1:1986-5796 GCA_964443425.1 uncultured Acidimicrobiaceae bacterium | reverse complement strand
CCTTGAGCACGGCCTCGAGCTTCTGGCGGAAGATCTTCGGGTCGAACAGGTCCTGAGCCCGGATCCCGTTGCGCGAGTACTTGTCCATGTAGGCCGGCCCGATGCCCCGTTTCGTGGTGCCGATCTGCTGGCGCCCCAGGTAGCGCTCCATGGCGGCGTCCAGCTTGCGGTGGTACGGCATGATGAGGTGGGCGTTGCCGGAGAGACGAAGCCGGGAGGGGTCGATGCCGCGGTCGGACAGCTCCGCCATCTCCCGCAGCAGCACCGCCGGATCGACGACGCAGCCGTTGCCGATCACCGGGGTGACCCTGGGGTAGAGCACGCCGCTGGGGATCAGGGTGAGGGCGAACCGCTCCTCGCCGACGACGATGGTGTGGCCGGCGTTGTTGCCACCCTGGAAGCGGACGACGACGTCGGCATCCTGGGAGAGGTGGTCGGTGATCTTGCCCTTCCCTTCGTCTCCCCACTGGGAGCCGATGAGGACGGTGGCCGGCATGTCGAAACCTCCAGGAGCGGACGTGGCGCAGTGTAGGCGGACGGCCCGCGAGGTCGGCCGGGCCTGCCTTGACGTCTTGTACACTCCCCGGTCGGGAAGCTGGGGAGATCAGGGACATGCCGCGTATTCGCGCCGACAGCATCGAAGCGCACAAGGAGATCACGCGCTCTGCCATCCTCGATGCCGCCGCCAAGGTGTTCCTCACCTTCGGGTACTCCGGAGCGTCGATCGGCACCATCGCCGATCTCGCCGGCATTGCCCGCACCACCGTCTACGAGTACTACCCGAACAAGGAGATGGTGCTGCTCGCGGTGCTCCAAGAAAGGGTCCCTCCGTTGATGGACGCCCTGGTCGACGCCCTTCCCGACGTGCCGGTCGATCGGCGCACCGAGCTGCTGTTCCAGGGTGCGTTCCAACTCGCCTTGGAGCAGCCCGATCTGGCGGAGCTGCTGTTCCGGGTGGGGAGGGAGCTCCCCAAGCCGGAGCGCGATCACATGTGGCACACCCTGGACCGGGTGGCCCGGGAGCTGTACGAACTCTGTGGCGCCGGTATCGCCACCGGGGTGTTCTCGGCCACCTCCGCCGTCACCTGCGGTCGAGCCGTCGCCGACCTGCTCGTGGGCGGGATCGACGAGTTGACCCAGCACGACGATGTCGTCGCGGCCGCGCCGGCGATCCTGTCGGAGCGGCTCCTGTTCATGCGCCAAGGGCTGGGAGTGGACCGGAAGCGGGTGACTGGCGAGGCCTGATACGCTGCCAGTAGTGTCCCGCACCGGGTATCGTTCTGTCCCTCGCCGTCGGGAGATCTGAGAGACACCTTGGAAGACCAACCATCGACTACGCGCCAAGCGACCCGCCGTCCCGTCGGGACGCTCACCGTGCTCGCCGAATCCGTCGCTCCCATGGTCCGCACCGAGGCCTTGCACTTCGCCACCGGTGGCGCCAACGAGTTCTGGGACCTCACCGACTACGTCCGTGACGTCGTCGGCCGCGCCGGGGTGCGGCACGGTCAGGTGACGGTGTACACCCCGCACACCACGACCAGCCTCGTCATCAACGAGTCGGAGACCGGGTTTCTCAACGACTTCCGCCGGGTCATCGCCACCCTGGTGCCCGAGGACGAGTACTACGAGCACGACGACCACGAGATTCGCACCGAGAATCTGCAGGAGGACGAGTTCATCAACGGGCATGCTCACTGCCGCCAGCTCCTGACCGGCCAGCCGTCGGTCACGGTTCCGGTGGTGGACGGTGAGGTGCTCCTCGGTCAGTGGCAGCGTGTCATGTACCTGGAACTCGACCAGGCCCGGGAACGCCGGGTCTTCATCCACGCTCAGGGCGCCTGAGCCGCGCCGGGCGCCTGAGCCCGCCTCTCCCCGGTCAGTGGTGGCGGGCGATCGCCGCCAATGACGCCCCCGTCACCGTGGCGTAGTCGTTCGGGTCGAGCAGGACCTGGAGCCCCTTGACGCCGGCCGAGACCGCGATCCGGTCGAAGCCCGTCGCCGAGGCGTCGAGCACCACCGGGAAGCGTCTCTTGGCGGCGAGGGCCGTCACCGCGCCCCGCGGGTACCCGGTGAGCGGCTCGACCTCCTGGAGGGGGACGAGGGCCACCTTGCGGTCCTCCCGCACCGCCGCCAGTGCCTTCAGGTCGACGTCGGCATCCCCCGGCACCACCGCCAGGCACGGTCCGCTGCGCTCCCCCCGCACCGCCAGGGTCTTGAACACCTGAGCCGCCGGAAGCCCGACGAGTTCGGCAACCCTCGCCGCCGAGAACTCGGCGAGGGTCAGCTCGTAGGCGCGCAGCTCGTGGCTGATCCCGGCCTGCTCCAGCAGGCGCACCGCGTTGGTCTTGCGTGCCACGCTCAGAGGGCGGCGCCCAGCTCGTCCCAGCGATCCGCCGTCGCCAGGTCGACGACCGTCCAGGCCATGGCGAGGGCGCCGTCGCGGATGGCGGCGTCGCCGTCGGGGGTGATGGTGTGGGCGGCGAACTCCTTCTGATGGTTCACCGCCGGCAGACTGTGGATGTCGAGCATCGGGTGGATACTCGGCACCACGTGGCTGACGTTGCCCATGTCGGTGGAGCCGGCCATCGGGGTGTCGGGGCCGCGGCGCGGCATGGGTCGTCCCAGCGCCGCCGAGTTGGCGGCGTACAGCTCGACGAGGACCGGATCGGAGACGAGGTCGACGTAGGGATGGCCCAGCTCCTTCAGCGTGACGGTGCATCCGGTGGCCACGGCCGCCGCCTCGAAGCATGCCTCGACCCGGCGCCGCAGCTCGACGAGCCGGTCGGCGGCGGCGGACCGCACGTACCACGCCATCGAGGTGAACCCCGGGATCACGTTGGGGGCGCCGCCTCCGTGGACGATCACGCCGTGGACCCGGTCGGTGGGAAGCAGCGACTGGCGGAGGGTGGAGACGTTGACGTAGGCCTGCACCGCGGCGTCGAGGGCGTTGACCCCGAGGTGGGGGGCGAAGGCGGCGTGGGTTTCCTTGCCGTGGTACTCCACCTCGAGATGCACCACCCCCAGCGCCGCCGGGTCGACGAGGTCCATGGGGGAGGGGTGGATCATCATGGCGGCGGCGGCTCCTACGAAGGCGCCGGCCTCGATGAGGTCCACCTTCCCCCCGTAGGCCTCCTCCGCCGGGGTCCCCAGCACGCGGATCCGGATCCCCAGCTCGGCGGCGAGGGGGGCGAGGGCGGCCCCGGCCCCACAGGCGGCAGTGGCGATGATGTTGTGGCCGCAGGCGTGCCCCACCTCGGGCAGGGCGTCCAGCTCGGCGCAGATGACGACTTCGGGTCCCTCCGATCCGGCCCGGGCCGCGAAGGCCGTCTCCAGACCGTAGGCCGGTAGGTCGACCTCGAAGCCGACCCCGGTGAGGAAGGTGGCGAGACGCTCCGAGGTGGCCCGCTCCTGGTAGGCGATCTCGGGATGCTGGTACATCCAGCGGGACAGGTCCCGAAGCTCCGTCTCGACGTCGGCGAAACGCTCGGCGGCCATCTGTTTCGCGTCCATGGCGGGCTCCGGGTCGGCTGTCTGCTCACAGGCTACCCGGCCGTATCATGGCGCACCCTCGGACTCAGGAGGATCGGTGGGCGAGAACAAGGACCTGTTGAAGAAACTGCACGAGTCGACCCGGGACCTGCGGACCCGCATCGGCGGGGTCTACGACGGTTTCGGCGACGTGTACCGCAGCGCCTACGCCGACGGGGCCCTTCCGGCGACGGTGAAGGAGCTGATGGCGGTGGCCATCGCGGTCCACGACGGCTGCGACGGCTGCATCGCATCGCACACCCGCAGCGCGGTCCGCAAGGG
>CAYUDA010000109.1:0-1886 GCA_964443425.1 uncultured Acidimicrobiaceae bacterium | reverse complement strand
CGGGAGGTGCGGCGGCGGGGATTCAGCGTCGAGAAGGTGACCTCGGTGCTCACCTGGGCTCTGGTCGGGGCCCTGCTCGGGGCCCGGCTCTTCACCGTGCCCGCCCACCTCGGTGATCCCGGCTATGGCATCGGCGACGCCGTCGGCCTCGCCGGCGACTTCTCCATTCTCGGCGGCTACGCCGGAGGCATCCTCGGTGGCATCCTGCGCCTCGCCCTGCTCGGGCTGCGGCCGCTGCCGTTCCTCGACATGGCTGCCCCCGGCCTCGCCCTCGGGGCCGTGGTCGGGCGCCTGGGCGATCTCGCCATCGTCGAGCATCTCGGCAGCCCGACCAACTTCTTCCTCGGCTACACCATCAAACCCGGCTACGACATCTCCCCCCAGCACGACATGTTGGAGCGCCTCTGCAACGTCGAAGGCATCTGCGGTCCCTACCACCACACCGCCCTCTACGACCTGCTGGGGGCGGCGGTCCTGCTCGGCTTCCTGTTGTGGGCGCGGCGTCGGGGTCTTCTGGGCCACTACGGGCAGCTCTTCGCGGCCTGGGCGGCCTGGTACGGGCTGCAACGGTTCCTCATCGACTTCGCCCGTCTCGGGGCGGCCCGCGACGGGACCGTGGCCGATTCGGTGATGGGCCCCTTCACCGGGAGTCAGTGGGGGGCGGTCGCGGTGGCGCTGCTCGGGTTGGGGCTGCTGGTGTGGTGTCAGCGGCGCGTCCCGCCGGTGTCGGCCGAGCGCGACGTCGGCTACGGGGCGGTGGTGGAGGTGGCGGCGCCGGGCGACGAGACGGCCGGCGTGACGGCGCTGGAGGCTTGAGGCGCGGCTCCGCCTAAGCTCTGCGGTCCATGATGCTGCTCGCCTCGATTCCCTCCCCCGCTCACAACACGATCGAGATCGGTCCGCTGACGATCCACTTCTACGGGATCATGATCGGCCTCGGTGTCCTGGCGGCCGCCCTCGTGGTGCAGCGCCGCTACACCCGGTCCGGGGCCGATCCCTCGATCCTCGAGTCGGTCATCCTGTGGACGGTGGGGATCGGGTTCGCCGGGGCCCGCATCGCCTACGTCTCGACCCATACCGGCCGCTTCGCCGGTCGTTGGTGGGCCGTGCTCTTCATCTGGGAGGGCGGGCTGGCCCTCTACGGCGGGCTCACCGCCGGCGCCATCACCGCCATCTACCTGCTGCGGAGGCGAAACGGGGACATCGCGGCGTTCACCGACGCCGGCGCGGTGGGGCTTCCCCTGGCGCAGGCGATCGGGAGATGGGGCAACTACTTCAACCAGGAGCTGTTCGGGACACCGACCAACCTGCCGTGGGGTCTCGAGATCTCCCCGACCCATCGACCGGCCGAGTTCACCAACTCCGCCACCTTCCATCCCACCTTCCTGTACGAGTCGCTGTGGAACCTCGTGATCGTGGTGCCGGTGATCCTCTTGCTGGAACGGCGCGGCAAGCTCGCCAAGGGGGCGGCGTTCCCCCTCTACCTGGTGCTCTACGGGATTGGGCGCTTCCTGATGGAGCTGATGCGCACCGACACCACGTTCCGGTTCCTCGGGTTGAGCCGCAACGCCTACGTGTCGCTGCTCGCCGTCGCCGCCGGGTCGGCGCTGTTCGCCGTCATCACCCGCCGTGCCCGTCGCCCCGCCGTGTCCACTCGGGACGGATCGGACGTGGCGGAGGACCAGGAGCTCGACTGGCTGGAGCCAACCTGAGGTCGGTGAGACGCTGGTGACGCGCCGAGGCGGCGCCGGGCGCCGCCTCAGGTCTCAGCGTATTGGATCCCCTACATCGAGCCGTAGCCGCTCGAGGGAGGTTTCGTTCCTGCTTCGCCTTCCTTGGCCTTGGTGAAGATCTCGCCGATGGCGCCGACGGATCCGAGGATCCCG
>CAYUDA010000108.1:0-5847 GCA_964443425.1 uncultured Acidimicrobiaceae bacterium | reverse complement strand
GCGGTCTGGCCGAGATGTTGAAGGGCGGCGTCATCATGGACGTCGTCAACGCCGAGCAGGCCAAGATCGCCGAAGAGGCCGGCGCGGTCGCGGTGATGGCGCTCGAACGCGTCCCGGCGGACATTCGCGCCCACGGTGGGGTTGCCCGCATGGCCGACCCGGCCAAGGTCGAGGAGATCATCCACGCGGTGTCGATTCCGGTGATGGCGAAGGCCCGTATCGGACACTTCGTCGAGGCGCAGGTGCTGCAGGCGCTCGGGGTCGACTACATCGACGAGAGCGAGGTCCTCACCCCGGTCGACGACCTTCACGTCGACAAATGGGCATTCACCGTGCCGTTCGTGTGCGGAGCCCGCAACCTCGGGGAGGCGCTGCGCCGGATCGGCGAGGGTGCCGCCATGATCCGCACCAAGGGCGAGCCGGGCACCGGCAACGTGGTCGAGGCCGTCAAACACATGCGAATGATGAACAGCCAGATCCGCCTCCTCACCACCCTCGGACCCGACGAGTTGATGAGCGCCGCCAAGGAACTGCAAGCCCCCTACGACCTCGTCAAGGAAGTCTCCACCACCGGACGCCTCCCCGTCGTGAACTTCGCGGCCGGCGGCATCGCCACCCCCTCGGATGCGGCCTTGATGATGCAGCTCGGCTGTGACGGCATCTTCGTCGGCTCGGGGATCTTCAAGTCCGGCGATCCCGCCGAGCGGGCCCGGGCGATCGTGGAGGCCACGACCTTCTTCCGTGACGCCGCCAAGGTCGCCAAGGTCTCCCGCAACCTCGGCGAGGCAATGGTGGGACTCAACATCGACACCATCCCACCGGCGGAGCGGATGCAAGACCGGGGGCTGTGAGCCGTGCGGGTCGGGGTCCTCGCGCTCCAGGGTGACTTCCGGGAGCACCTCTCGCTCCTCGATCGCATGGGCGTGGAGACCGTGGAAGTGCGGACTCCCGAGGACCTGGAGGGATTGGACGCGCTCGTGATCCCCGGTGGGGAGTCGACTGCCATCGGCCGGCTCGCTCGCATCTATGGGCTGATCGATCCGCTACGCGATGCGGTCGCGGCCGGATTACCGGTCCTGGGGACATGCGCCGGCATGATCTTCCTCGCCGCGGCGACCACCGGACCCGACCAGCCGCAGCTCGGAGTGCTCGACGTGATCGTTGAACGCAACGCCTTCGGACGCCAGGTCGACTCGTTCGAGGAGGACCTACCGATCGTGGGGGAGGACGAACCGGTCCACGCCGTGTTCATCCGGGCCCCCTGGATCGACAAGCTGGGCACCGACGTCGAGGTGCTCACCTCGGTCGTGGACCCGGACTCGGGGAACCTGCGGCCGGTGTTCGTCCGCCAGGGCCGTATCCTGGCGACCGCGTTCCATCCCGAGCTGACGGGGGACACTCGCATCCACCGGATGCTGCTGGATCTGGCCCGAAAGGAGCAGTGATGTCCGGACATTCCAAGTGGGCGAACATCAAGCACCGCAAGGGCCGGCAGGACGCCCGGCGAGGCAAGCTGTTCGCCAAGCTGATCCGAGCGATCGAAGCCTCGGCCCGCCAAGGTGGCTCCGATCCCACCGGCAACTCGGCTCTGGCCACCGCGGTGCAAAAGGCCAAGGACGCCTCGGTTCCCAAGGACAACATCGAGCGGGCGATCGCTCGTGGCGCCGGGGACCAGGACGGAGTCCAGTACGAGGAGATCTGGTACGAGGGCTACGCCCCGGGAGGAGTGGCGCTCTACGTGCTCGTCCTCACCGACAACCGCAACCGGGCCGCAGCCGACGTCCGGGCCGCATTCACCCGCCACGGTGGCAGCCTGGGTGAGCCCGGGTCGGTCGCGTACCTCTTCGAGCAGAAGGGGTACGTCCTGGTGGAGGGAGACGAGGACACGGTGATGATGGCCGCCCTCGAGAGCGGCGCCGAGGACGTCCGTCCCTCCGAGGGGCAGTGGGAGGTCATTTCGGCCCCCAACGACCTGCCGGCGGTGCGGGTTGCCCTCGAAGCCGCAGAAGTGGCGGTAGAGACCGCCGAGGTCACCCAACTCCCCGTCACCACGGTGCCCGTCGACGCCAGCAACGCTCCCAAGGTGCTGCGCCTCGTCGACGCTCTCGAGGACCTCGACGACGTGCAGTCGGTGTACGCCAACTTCGACATCCCGGACGAGGTGCTCGCCCAAGTGATCTGACCGCCCGCCGGAGGCCACCGGCGGGACATCCTTGGTGTTGGCCCTGGCTCCCTCTAACCTCAGGGAACATATGTTCGTACTCGGCATCGACCCAGGACTCTCGGTCACCGGCTACGGCGTGGTCGAGATCGAGGGCGCCGCGATCCGGGCCAAGGCCGCCGGGGTGATCCGCACCTCCACCGAGCTGCCCGTGGCGGAGCGTCTTGCCGAACTACACCGCGACGTCGTGGCTTTGCTCGCCGACCACAGACCCGACGAGGTCGCCATCGAGCAGGTATTCGTCAACCGCAATCTGCAGACCGCCACCTCGGTCGGCCGGGCCTCCGGGGTGCTGCTGCTGGCCGTGGCCCAGGCGGGGCTCGCGATCCACGAGTACACGCCCTCGGCGGTCAAGATGGCACTGACGGGTTTCGGAGCCGCCCCCAAGTCCCAGGTCGGGGAGGTGGTCGCCATGCGCCTCCGTCTCGGGAAGGTGCCGACGCCGGCCGATGCCGCCGACGCCCTGGCGGTGGCGTTGTGTCATGCCCAGGCGATGCCGCTGCGGCGGGCGGTGGGGAAGGTGGCACCGTGATCGGGCGTTTGCGGGGCCTGATGGCCGCCAAGAGAGTCGACCGGGTCGTGCTCGACGTGGGAGGGGTCGGATACGAGGTGGCGGTGACACCCACCGGCCTCGCCGATCTGCCCGCGGTGGGGGAGGAGGCGGTGCTCCACACCCACCTCCACGTGCGTGAGGACGTGCTCCAGCTCTACGGGTTCGCCTCGGAAGACGAGCGGGGACTGTTCCGGCTGCTGGTGGCCGTGTCCGGCGTGGGGCCAAAACTCGCCATGGCGATCCTGGCGACGTTGCGCCCCGACGAATTGCGCAGAGCGGTGCTCACCGACGACACCGCCTCGCTCACTGCGGTTCCCGGGATCGGCACCCGCAGTGCCCAGAAGCTGATGCTGGAACTCCGTCCCCGATTGGAGCTGCCCGATACCGAGCTTTCTCCCAACGGGACGGTGGCCGGCGATGTGCGGCTCGCGCTCGAAGGCCTCGGCTACCAGACTGCGGAGATCCACCAGGCGATGCGGGACGTTCCCGGGGACCTGTCGCTGGAGGAGACGCTCCGGCTGTCCTTGCAGGAGCTCGGCAAGCAGCGCCGCGCCTGACGAGAAGGGAACCTGACCATGCGCGAGGAAGGACTCCTGGCGACCGAGAGCCTGCCGGAGGACGCGGCGCTCGACGCCGGCCTCCGCCCCCGCCGGATGGAGGACTTCGTCGGCCAGGCGGCCCTCAAGGAGCGGCTCGCCATTCTGATCGAGGCCGCCCGCAGCAGGGCGGAGGCGGTCGATCACGTGCTCTTCTCCGGTCCTCCCGGACTGGGCAAGACGTCGCTTGCCGGCATCCTCGCTGCCGAGATGGGGGCCCAGTTCCATCCCACCTCGGGTCCGGCCCTGGAGCGTCCCGGTGACCTGGCCGCCGTGATCACCAACCTCGACGCCGGGGACGTGCTCTTCATCGACGAGATCCACCGCCTCCCACGTCAGGTGGAGGAGGTGCTGTACCCGGCGATGGAGGACTTCCAGCTCGACATCGTGGTCGGCAAGGGGCCCGCCGCCCGCTCCATCCGGCTCGACCTGGCGCCCTTCACACTGGTGGGAGCGACCACCCGGGTGGGCCGGGTGGCCCCGCCGCTGCGCGACCGGTTCGGGTATGTCGCCCGCCTCGACTACTACGAGGCCGAGGAGCTGGGCGCCATCGTGAGGCGCTCCGCAGGCATTCTCGAAGTCGAGGTCACCGTCGACGGGGCGGAGGCGATCGCCCGCCGGAGTCGGGGCACCCCCCGCATCGCCAACCGGCTGTTGAAGCGGGTCCGGGATTTCGCCACGGTTCGCGCCGAGGGCTTGGTCGACGCCACCACCGCCGACGCCGCGCTCGAGGTCTTCGAAGTCGACTCGATCGGGCTCGACAAAGTGGACCGGGCGGTGCTGGAAGCCGTGATCGTCAAGTTCGCGGGGGGCCCGGTCGGCCTCTCCACCCTTGCGATCGCCGTCGGCGAGGATCCTGAGACCGTCGAGGACGCCTACGAGCCCTTCCTGCTGCAGGAGGGGTTCCTGAAACGAACGCCGCGAGGTCGGGTCGCCACCGCCCGTGCCTACCACCACCTGGGGATGACGCCACCGGAGCCGGGGCAGGAACAAACCCGATTGATGTGACCCGTCAGCGCCGCGGCGGGAGCACCGTGGCGCGCCAGTACGACCTGATGCGGGCCACAAACGCCGGAGGGGCTTCCGCATACGCCAGCTGCCCGATCCCGAAGGCGCGGCGCTGCAACGCCATGCGCTGGTGGGCGACGGCGGTGAGGAAGCTGTAGCGCTCGGTGTCGACCGGGAGCAGCTTCCCATTCGTGATCACGATCTGCCCCAGCACCGCGAGGTCGTGCTCGTCGCCGAGAACGTCGGCAAGCTCGCCGAGGGAGGCCTCGAGCGTCCCCAGCATGTTGGGCCACAGCAGGGTGAGGGCCTCCACCTGGTAGCGGAGGTACTTGACACGCTTGCGCCACTCGTGAAACGTCGCCTCGGCCGGGACCCGGCGTGCGGCCCGCATGGCGCGGCGGCCCCGCCGGTAGACCCGCTCGATGCCGCGGTCGATGGAACTGAAGGCGTCGGGGATGCGGTGGCGTACCGGGACGTCGCCCGGCTCGACGACGGCGTCGGCGACCGGCCACGAGGCGAAGCGGGCCCGGGCGGTGCGGAGCGTGACGCCAATGTCGAGCATGCGCTGCCGGTCGGCGAGGATCGCGTCGGTCACCTGGAGGTGGCGCGCCACGAGCCGGTCGTGGAGGCCGCGGTATGCCTCGGCGGGCATCGCCCCGGCAGCGACCTCCTGGAGGTGGGGGATCGTCGTCGCCATCACCCACGAGTCGCGGACCGGCGCCAGCTGGCGGCCCACGTCTCTCAGCACCACGTTCTCGTTGCGGTACACCACCTGGCCGATCTCGTCGCGGACCAGCCGCAGCATGCCGCGCAGCCGCTTCAGCGCCTTGCGGGCCTCGTGCACCGCGAGGTCGCGGTCGTCGCCGATGTCGGCAAGGCCGTCGATGGCGACCGCGAACTGGTCGAGCGCGACCCGGCGCAGGGCGAAGGAGAGCGGCTCGTCGGGACGGAAGCAGAGCGAGTAGCGCTTCGGCTCGGGGGGCGAGAACGTCGGGGAATCCGGAGCAACCGCCGGGAGCGGGGTTCGGTGGGGTGAGAGGGGCTCGGTGCCGCCCCGAGAGGCGACGAGGGCGCCGTCGCCGCCACCATCGGCCGGGTGCGGAGCCGACGCGATGCGCTCGGTGAGGTCGACGGTGTCGGTGAGGGTGGGCGGTCCGGCCTCTGGCATGGCGGGTGCTCCTTCGCGAGGCTCTTGAGCGTACCTCCCGCCGGCGCCCCGAGCGAGATGATCGACGGAGCGGCGTGCCGGCAGGTGGGGACTCCTAGCCTGAGCCGGATGACGTCCCGCGCCACCTCCGACTACTCATACGACCTGCCGGCCGGTTCGATCGCCCAGGCGGCAATCGAACCGCGGGACGCGGCCCGCCTCCTGGTGGCCTCAACCCTCGACGACCGCCATGTCTCCGACCTCCCCGACCTGCTTCGCCCCGGTGACCTGCTGGTGGTGAACCGGACCCGGGTCCGGGCGG
>CAYUDA010000107.1:0-5875 GCA_964443425.1 uncultured Acidimicrobiaceae bacterium | reverse complement strand
ACCCCGACGAACTCCAGATCCGGCTGGGACGGCTCGGGACACCGGTAGACGGCGAGCCGGTCGAAGAGACGTTGCGGTTCCATGACCTGGTGCTCAACACCGCCACCTACCAGGCGACCGTCGACGGCGTACCCAGCGACCTCACCTACATGGAGTACGAGCTGCTCCGGTTCTTCGTCGAGAACCCGGGCAGGGTGTGGTCCCGGGAGCAGATCCTCTCCAAGGTGTGGGGATACGACTACTTCGGTGGATCCCGCACCGTCGACGTCCACGTCCGCCGCCTTCGCGCCAAGCTGGGCGAGGAGCGAAGCTCCTGGATCACCACCGTGCGCTCGGTGGGATACCGCTTCGGCTGAGCCAGCGATCGGCCCCTTGACTCCCCCTACACTTGGATGCGATCGCGCCGACTGGAGGAAGGCAAATGAACGACTACCCCATCACACTCAACGCCGAATATGGCGACGGGACCCGCAGCCGCGGCTTGGCGGCGCTCGGTGCCGCCTTCGTGCTCAAGGCAGTGCTCCTGATCCCGCACTTCATCGTCCTGTTCTTCGTGGAGATCGCCACGTTCTTCGCCGTCTGGTACGGCTATTTCGTCATCGCCTTCACCGGCAAGCTCCCCGAGGGCGTGGCACGCTTCACCGAGGGTGCCATCGGCTGGTACGTGCGGGTGGTGGCGTACTTCGCCGGCATGACCGACGAGTACCCCCCGTTCGCGATGGAGGCGCCCGGCTATCCGGTCTCGGTGACGTTCGGCGACACCGCACCCGAGCGCAGCCGCGGGCTGGGATGGGCCGGCGCCATTTTCTGGCTGAAGTCGATCCTGCTGATCCCGCACCTGATCATCATCAGCGTGCTGGGAACCGTGATGGAGGTCGTCGCCTACGTCGGATTCTGGGTCGTCGCCATCACCGGGACGCTCCCGAGGGGCATGTTCGACATCTTCGCCGGGATCCTGCGCTGGAACGTGCGGGCCTGGTCGTGGATGACGAGCCTCACCGACACCTACCCGCCGTTCTCCCTCGAGTAGGCAAACCCCGCCACCCCACCTGCACCCAACCCTGGGCTCCAGTACATGAGAAGCCGGCCTCCCGACCCACGGGTCGCGCATGCCTCACGAACTGTGGGCCCCAGACCATGAAAACCCGGCCTCTCAACCCTGGGTTCGGTGCAGGATGGGCCTGCGGGCCTAGCCGAACTCGATGCCCTGGGCGAGGGGGAGTTCGTCGCTCCAGTTGATGGTCACCGTCTGGCGACGCATGTAGGCCTTCCAGGCGTCCGATCCCGACTCGCGGCCCCCGCCGGTGTCTTTCTCTCCTCCGAAGGCGCCGCCGATCTCGGCCCCCGAGGTGCCGATGTTGACGTTGGCGATCCCGCAGTCGGATCCTTCGTGGGACAGGAACTGCTCGGCGGACTTCACCGAGTCGGTGAAGATGGCCGACGACAGGCCCTGGGTGACGCCGTTGTGGATCTCGATCGCCTCCAGGAGGTGGTCGAACTCGATGACGTACAGGATCGGGGCGAACGTCTCGACCTGCAGGATCGGGGCGTCGGCCGGCATCCTGATGATCGTCGGCTCCACGAAGTAGCCGTCCCGGTCGAGTACCTCGCCACCCACCAGGACCTCACCGCCCTGCTCCTGGGCGATGCCCACCGCGGCGGCATAGGTGTCCACCGCCTCCCGGCTGATGAGCGGCCCCATGAGGATGCCGTCCTCCAGCGGGTCGCCGATCGGCACCCGCCGGTAGGCGTCGACGAGGCGGGAGACGACGTCGCCTGCGATGCCCCGCTGGACGATGAGGCGTCGCAGCGTCGTGCAACGCTGCCCGGCGGTGCCCACCGCGGCGAACAGCGCCGCCCGGGTCACCAGCTCCGGATCGGCGTCGTCCATGACGACGATGGCGTTGTTGCCGCCCAGCTCGAGCAGCGACCTCCCCAGCCTCTTGGCCACCGCGGTCCCCACCTTCTCGCCCATGCCGCACGAACCGGTTGCCGAGATCAGCGGGACCCGGCGGTCGTTGATGAGGGTCTCACCGACGCTGCGACCCGGCCCCACCACCAGGTTGAAGACACCTTCGAAGCCGGACCCCGCCATCACCTCGTTGACGATCGTGGTCACCGCCACTGCGGTGAGTGGCGTCCGGCTCGACGGCTTCCAGAGCACGGTGTCGCCGCACACGGCGGCGATGAAGGCATTCCAGCTCCACACCGCGGTGGGGAAGTTGAACGACGTGATGACGCCGATCGGCCCGAGCGGATGCCACTGCTCGTACATGCGGTGGCGAGGCCGCTCCGAAGTCATGGTCAGCCCGTAGAGCTGGCGCGACAGACCGACGGCGAAGTCGGCCACGTCGATCATCTCCTGGACCTCGCCCTCGCCCTCGGCGCGAATCTTGCCCATCTCCAGGCTGACGAGACCTCCGAGCGGCTCCTTGTAGTCACGCAGCGCCTTGCCGATCTGCCTGACCCATTCGCCACGGCGGGGCGCCGGGAGCATCCGCCACTCCTCGAACGTCTCGAGCGAGTTGGCGAGCACCGTCTCGTAGTCGTCCACGGTGGCCTGGCGCACCGCGGCGACGGGACGCCCGGTCGCCGGGTCCTCACTCGTGATCTCCTCTCCGCCGGTTGCGATCCAGTCCCCGGCGAACCCGCCCGGGTTCACCTCTTCGATGCCGAGGCTGCGCAGGATCTCGTCGCGATTCACCGTTCACCTCCGTACAGGCCGCTTCCCCCCGAACGCTAGTGGGCACGACCCTGCGCCGTCCCGAGAAGCCCCCCGACCCGACCCGGCCCCGACCCGACCCGAAACGGATAGTCTCCGGTTCGATTGGAGGGACGACGATCGCCGGGGCTCCGCTGCCGGCGGGAAGGCACCGTGGGATGTTCGCCACCAGCGAGCCGGGCACGATCGAACCGGAACGAGCCGATGCGGCGGCGCGGTGGATCGTGGCCGGCAGCAGCCTCGCCTTCTTCGTGCTCTACACCTGGCTCGCCGTGCACCGCTACAACGTCTTCCGCACCCTGGCCTTCGACCTCGGGATCTTCGATCAGGGAACCTGGCTGCTGAGCCGCTTCCGGGAGCCGTTCGTCACCGTCCGGGGGCTCGACCTGTTCGCCGACCACACCTCGGGGATCCTCTTCCTGGTCGCTCCGCTCTACTGGATCTGGGCCGACGTGCGGCTCCTCATCGTGCTCACCGGGGCGGCGCTGGCGGCCGGCGGCCCCTTGACGTACCTGGCGGGACGAACGGTCGGGTTGAAGCCCCGCTGGGCGGCGGGGGCCGCCGTCCTCTACCTGCTCCAGCCGACGATCGCCTGGCAGGCGTGGGACAGCTTCCATCCCGAGGTGCTCGCCATCCCGCTGCTGCTGTGGGCGTTCGTGGCGATGATGCGGGACCGCAACGGCTGGGCGTTGCTGGCGATCGTGCTGGTGCTCCTCACCAAGGAGGACGCCGGGCTGGCGGTGGCGCCGCTGGGACTGCTGATGGCGCTGCGCTGGAAGAAGCGGATCGGGTGGTTGGTCGCCGCCGCCGGCGTCGTGGCGTTCCTGGTGGCGTTCGGGGTGGTGCTCCCGACCCTGTCGCCGTCGGGCTCGCTGCTGTACACCGACCGCTACGCCGCCATCGGCACCGGACCGCTCGGCATCGCCACCGGCATCCTGACCCGGCCCTGGGTGCTGCTCGAGGGGTTCCGCACCATGTCGCAGGTGGCGTACGTGTCGATGATCTTGCTCCCGCTGCCGATCGCCCTGCTCGCCCCGTGGGCGCTGCTCGCCACCGGCCCGGTGCTGTTCGCCAACCTGCTTTCGGCCCACTACTACCAGTACGACATCCGCTACCACTACAGCGCGTTCTTGATCCCGCTCCTCACCATCGCCGCCGTCACCGGTCTCGCCCGTCTCGTGGCCCGCCGGCGGCCGCCGGCGGCACGCCACGTCATGGCCTGGTGCCTGGCGGCGGCGGTGCTCGGCCAGCTCCTCTTCTCCCCGTTCCCGCTGGGACCACGACGCAACGACTGGGTGGGGCGACCGGTGAACGTGAGCGCCGCCCGGGAGGCGGTCAGCCTCATCCCCGACGACGCCGTGGTGTCGGCGTCGAGCGTGTTGCTGCCGCACCTGAGTCAGCGGCCGGAGATCTACCTCTTCCCGACCCCGTTTCTCCGCCACGACTACGGGCTCCAGGACACCGAGCTGCCCGACCCGGAACGGGTGGAGTGGGTCGCCTCCACCACCGCCCTGTTCCCGGAACACCGGGAAATGCTCGACACGCTGATGGCCTCGCCCGAGTTCGAGGTGGTACTCGACGCCGGCACCGTGGTGGTGTTGCACCGCCGCCAGGAGTAGCGACGCCTCGCGGCGCGGCCCCGGCCAGCGCCCGCTACCGGGCGGCGACGACCTCGATCTCGATCAGGAAGCCGCCGGGGAGGGCGCGCACCTCCACGGTGGAACGCGCCGGCGGCGCCGACCCCACGTACTCCCGGTAGACGGGATTCACCACCGGGAAGTCGGCGATGTCGGTCAGGAAGATCGTCGTCTTCACGATGTCCTCGTAGCCGAGCCCGACGTCGCCGAGCACGGCACCGATGGTGCGCATCACCCGCCGGGTCTGGGCGGCGACATCGCCGGCGACCGGCTCGCCGCTCGCGGGGTCGACCGCCACCTGGCCGGAGACGAAGACGAGCCCGCCCGCCTCGACGGCGGTCGAGTAGGGACCCATCGGGGTGGGACCGTGGGGAGTGTCGAGAATGGTCTTGGGCATGGGGCCTCCTCGCCGCGGTTACCGGCAAGCACGCTACCGGAGTCGGGGAATGCCGGGGACGGGGACGGTCAGCAGAACGACTGGCCGCAGCCGCAGCTCCGCTGCTGGCTCGGGTTGTCGATGGAGAAGCCGGAGCCTTGCAGGCCGTGGTCCTTGAAGTCGATGGTGGCGCCGGCGACCAGTGGAGCGCTCTCCGGGTCGACGAGGAGCCGGATGCCGTCGGTTTCGGAGACGATGTCGCCGGCTTCCGCCTCGGAGTCGAAATACATGTCGTACATGAAGCCGGAACAGCCTCCGGGCCGGACGGCGAGTCGCAGGGCCATGTTGGGATCGCCCTCCGACTCGATCAGCTCGCGCACCTTGGCGGCGGCGGCGGACGACAGGCTGGCGGGAATCACTGCTGCGGTGGTCTCGTCGTTGGTCATCACGGTCGCTTCGACCTCCATCCGGCTGACTGGGTCGGGCGAGTATAGGTGCCCCTTTGCACTATCACCATAGGACTATTCACAGCGATCTGCCTACGATGAGTCCCATGGTGGACACTTTCGATATCGAGGCCGCCCTGCGCCGGGTCGTCGATCCCGAGCTGGGATCGGACATCGTCGAGTTGGGAATGGTGAAGGACATCGACGTCGCCGGCGACGTCGTCACGGTCCGCATCGCGCTCACCATCGCGGCGTGCCCGTTGCGGGACCAGATCGAGAGCGAGACGGTCCGCAAGGTCGCCGCGCTCCCCGGCGTGGCCGAGGTCCGGGTCGTGACCACCGCCATGGACCAGGAGGAGCGGTCGTCGCTGATGGACCGGGCCCGGCGCCGGGTCCGCGAACAGGCCTCTCCCACCATGGTGCATCCCAACACGCGGGTGATCGCGGTCGGGAGCGGGAAGGGCGGCGTGGGAAAGTCGTCCCTGAGCGTCAACCTCGCCCTGGCGATCGCGCAGCGGGGGTTCCGGGTCGGGGTGCTCGACGCCGACATCTGGGGCTTCTCGGTCCCCCGCATGCTGGGTGGCAACGGGCAGCGCCTCGAAGCCGGCGCCGACCACAAGATCGTCCCGGTGCAGATCAACGGCCTCGACGTCGTCTCCACCGGCCTCATCCTCGACACGGAGGACACCGCCCT
>CAYUDA010000106.1:0-5907 GCA_964443425.1 uncultured Acidimicrobiaceae bacterium | reverse complement strand
GCAACGCCACCAGGGCGTTCCCCATCGAGGAGCGCAACACCGCCCCGTCCTCGACGCCGATGATGTCGTCGTGGGGCAGGACCCCCTGGTGATACTGGAACTCGGCGCCGGACTGGAGGGCGATGAGGTAGCGCCGACCTTTGTTGTCGAAGAGCAGGCAGGGTTCCCCTGCCCGGAACTCAGCCACGCCCGCCTCCGGCGGCAATCACGTGAAGGCGGGGACGATGGAGGCGAGGATCGCGAGCACCATGGTGAAGACCACCACCCACACCACGATCCTCACCATCCGTTCGCGATTACGGAACACCTGCCACCACCTCACTCGCCAGGAGCCGGAACTCCCGTTACCTCGAAATCTGCCGCCACATCGTCGCCACGTCGCAACCGGATCCGGATCGTCTCGCCCTCTCGCAGCGTCCGGCGGTAGATCAGCGTCCGCTCCTTGCTGGCGAAGCGCCGCGCCACGGCGACAGCGGTCAACAGTCCGGCGAATCCGGTGACGAACGGCTGCCCGCGACGGGCACCACCGAAGAGGTGGCGAAGCGAGAAGGAGAGGAGCCTGTCCATCGCCGTGCCTAGAGGCGGTAGATCTCGACCCGGGCCTTACCCTGCTTCTTCCCCCGGCGCCGTCCGGCCAGGAAGATCACGACCGCGAGAACCACCAGGCCCACCGCGATCGCAGTCCCGGTGGTCCGGGCCTGGGACTTGGTCTCGTCGACGATCTCTTCGATCTCGCGGAGCTTCGCTTCGAGATCGGCTCGCTCGATTGCCACTGATTCAGCCCTCCTCGGACTCGTTGCGCCCGGTGAGCCCGATGATGATTCCGATCAACACCGCCAGCACCAGCGCCGCCAACAGGTAGCCGAGCGCCGACCAGTTGGGGCCGTCCGGCAGGAGACGCACCATGCCACGCACCAACGCCACGCTGAGCAGGAGCAACCCGAAGGCGATGGCGAAAGCCGCCCCCAGGGAGAACCCGGCGTAGCGGCCGAGCCGCTTGGCGGGCTCCACCGTCTCCTGACGGAGGTACTCCTTCGCCATGGTGACGAACTCCCTGATGAGCTCGGGCAGTTCGGTCGGCCCCGCCATCGCTGCTCCCTTCTGGATCCTCGACACCCCCGCGGTGGAGGCGTCCCCCGCAGAGTACCGCAATCCGGAGCCCCACAGGATTCGCCGCGCCGAGCCAGTATGTAGCATTCGGTCATGCCGCTCGTCGTTCCACCGACCCTCGAGGAAAAGAAGGCGGTCGCACTCGGGCGGCGGAACGCCCGGCCCATCGTCATCGGGCAGGCGATCTCCCAGTTCGGCGACTACATCGCCTACGTGTCGTTGCCACTCTTCGTGGTCGAGCTGACCGGACGCGGCCTCGACCTCGGGCTCACCTCGGCTGCCGAGTCGCTTCCGGCGCTCCTGTTCGGCGTCACCGCCGGCGTGCTGCTCGACCGGACTCGCATCAAGCGGGTCCTCATCGTTGCCGACCTGGTGCGGGCCGCCGCCTTCGGCCTCCTCGCCCTCGGCACCGCCTCCGGGGCCGTGTCGACCTGGGTGGTGTTCCTCACCGCCTTCCTGGCCGGTTCGATGGCTACCTTCTTCGACAGCGGGCTCCAGGCGATCTTGCCCCACGTCGTGGGCCCCGACGAGCTGGTGCACGTGAACTCGACCCTGTCGTTCGCCGGGACCCTCGCCTGGTCGTTGGGTCCGGCGGTGGGCGGTGTGCTCGTCAGCCAGTTCGGTGGTTTCGGCGTCGCCTTCGGCTTCGATGCCGTCACCTTCCTCGTCTCGGCCGCCTTCCTCTCCGTGGTGCGGGTGCATACCCACGCCGTGGCACGGCAGCGCGAGCGGTTCGGCGCCGCCCTCAGGAGCGGTCTCCGCTTCCTGTTCGCCAACCGCCATCTGCGATGGGCGACGTTGGGGGCGGCCGTCATCAACTTGGTGTTCGCCCCGCTGGAAGCGCTGCTGTTCCTCCTCATCCCCGACCGCCTCAGCGGCGGTGTCACAGTGCCGAGTTTCCTCGACTTCCTGTTCCTCAACCAGGCCGAGGTGGGCCTCTTCCTCGCCCTCCAGGCGGGCTTGGGTTCGATCGGGGTGATCATGGCGCCCCGCATCGCCAAACGTATGCACCTCGGCCGGATGTTCCTGGCCGGCACCGCCCTGATGGGCCTCGGCTTCGGAGCGATGGCGTCGATGCATAGTTTCGTAGCGGTGCTCCCGGCGGCGGTGGCAGTGACCGGTCTCGGCTGGACCAACGTCGCCGTCGCCACCATGCGGCAGCGCATCGCCCCCGCGGCGATGCTGGGACGGGTGGTGGCGGCCTCCCGCACCATCGCCTGGGCGCTCATCCCGGTGGGCGCGGTGGTCGGCGGTTCACTGGCCGACGCGGTCGGCTTGTTGCCGGTCTACATGGTCGGGGCGGCCATGGCGGTCGCCACGACGGTGCTGCTGGCGCTGACGCCGCTGTGGAACGATCCGATCGAGGCGCTCGGCGTCCCGTCACCATCCGACGGTCTCCCTTCCCGGCGCGCTCCGATGTAGCGGGCCTCGCGCCGCCTGCGCCGCTGACCACCGGCCGTCGTCACCGTCGCGCCCCGTCTGCCGCAGTGACGGACCTCAGCATGACCACATGCGGACCGATGTCGGGCAGCTCGAAGGGTTCCCCGACTTGGCGAAACCCGCGACCTCGGTAGAAAGCCGCGGCGCCGATGCGGGCCTTGCACCACACGAGGTCGCCGCCCTGGTCCGCGGTGTACCCGATCACCCGTTCCACCAAGGCAGTCCCGATGCCCCATCCCCGAACGTCGGGCACGGTCGCCATGCCGCGGAGCCGGAACGATCCCGACCCGCCGACGCCTTCGGCGTCCAGTGTCTCGGGCACCACCGAGGCGATTCCCACGATCACGTCTTCGATCATGGCGGCGTAATGGCGGGCCGCGGGGTCGTCGTCACCGGGGTACACCAACTCGTGTTCCTGTTGATGAGGCCGGAGCAGGCGCCGGCGCAGTGGCCGCGTTGCCGCGGCAGGGACTTCCTCGATTCGCACCGACTCCCGGCCGCCGCCGGTGGGACCGCTCAGCGGAACCGCCGGCGAGTCGGCTTCGACTGCTTGCCGCGGGCCCGGGCGAACCATCCGACGATGAACCCGAAGAGCGCGGCGACGACGAGGAGGATGGCGATCTGAGATGCGACGTACATCATCGGGCGCTACTCCTCGAGAGCCTTGAACTCGATGCGGCGGTTCCGGGCCCGGCCCTCCGCCGTGCTGTTGTCCGCGATCGGGCGGGTCTCACCGTAGCCGACGACGGCGAAACGGTTCGTATCCTCGCCGTGGGCCACCAGGTAGTCGAGCACCGTCTGGGCGCGCCGTTTCGACAGGTCGAGGTTCGCGGCGGCGTCCCCCTGGGAATCGGCGTGGCCGGAGATCTCGATCGGAACGTTGGGGAACTTCTCGAGCGCAACCAGGATCTCGTCGAGGAGGGCGATCCCCTTCGGGGTGAGCACGTCGCTGTTGAGTTCGAACTCGACGACCTTGCCTTCGATGAGGTCGTCGAGATTCTCCTGGAGTTTCACCACCTCTTCGGGAACGATTTCGGGCGTGTCGGCGACCGTGAGCCTGCTGTCGAAGGCGAAGGCCGTCTCGTCGACGATCCCCTCGACCGCCTCCCGCACGTCGTGTTGCTCCTGGCGGGTGTCGAATACCGCGGTCATCGAGATGACCCTCTCGTCCGGCCCGACGAACAGCTCCCCCTCCGGGACCTGGGAGCCGCCGATCTCGATGATGTGAAGCACCTTGGAGAGCCAATCCCTTTCGCCGGCGACGCCCTCCTTCACGATGAGGCCGGTGTCGTCGACACTGGTGAATGCCGCGTCGAGGGCGTTGACGATCGCCTCACGAGTGGGATCGTCGGACACGTCGCCGGTGATGGTGACGGCGCCGCCGGACCACTGCATCACGAGCGGGTCGGTCTCGATGGTGGAATCACCGGTCTCGGGTGGGAGGACGAGGCGGATCTCGCTGCGCACCGACCGCACTCCGTCGAGGGTGGCGACCAGTTCGGGAACCGTGGCGAGGTCCTCCTCCTTGGAGACGGACCCGGTGAGCTGAAGATCCTGCCCGGCGGCCTCGACCTCGACGTCGAGGAAGGCGTTCGCTTGCAGCGCGGCGGTCGCCCGCTGCTCGAGGTCCCCCTCGATGACCTTGATCCCGTAGACCGCGCCGAATCCGACGATGACGGCGAGCCCGACGAGGGACATGAGGATGAAGGCTTGCAGCTCGACGATGGGTCCGGTCTCGGTCGGGCCGCGGAAGGGCGGCGAGTCGGACGTGTGCTTCGACTCGCCCAGATCTCTGAGCCGGCGTCGTGCGGACTTCTTGCCCATACCTCAGTCGCTTCGTCGACCTGTCTGATGCTACCGGGTCGGGAGCGTTCCGCCGTTCAAGGGCCGCGGTCGGTGCCGTCAGCCTCCGACCACCATGCCGTGGCTCTCGGCGGTGGCGTCCTCGTCGGAGAGCACCACGCGAATCGTCTCGTGGTGTTCCTCGCCTTCGGTGAGCATGTCGGCCACGGCCGACTTGAGGGCCCGCAGCAGCGTGGTCAGCTCCTTGTGCTGGCGCCGGGCGGCTTCCAGGATGCGGGTGGCCTCCGCCTTGCTCTCTTCGAGCACCGCCAAGCTGTCCCGTCGCGCCTCGCCGAGAAGCTCGTCTGCCTCTTCGGCGGCCTCGGCCCGGAGGCGCTTCGCCTCTTCTTCGGCCTTCTCCAGGCTCTGCTGGGCGTGCAGCAGGACCTTCTCGGCCTCGGCGTGCACCTGGGCGACGTCGCCCTCCGGGCCTTCGGTCAGCTTCAGGGCGCGCCGCTCGGCTTCCCTGATGATCTTCTGAGCCCGGCGCTCGGCGTCGTCGAGGATCGCCTGCTTGCGGTCGGCCGCCTTCAGGATGGTCTGCTCGACGGAGCTGTCCCGCCCCGACAGCTCTTCGATCTGGCGCTTCTGGGAGTTGATCTTGCCGTGGGCGACGGCGATCTCACCCTCGAGGTCCTTGACCGCTTCTCCGAGGCGATCGAGGAAGGTATCCACCTCGGCGGTTTCGTAGCCGCGCTTGGCGAGCGTGAAATCCGCCTTCTCGATGTCGGCCCACAAATCGCTCACGGCCGCCTCCTCGGGCGTCGGCAGCCATCGGCTCCCGCGCAGTTCCCCTCAGATACTACGCTTAGTGTACGGCCGCTACTGTCGGTAGTCAAGGGATGGCAAGGTGCCTCCCAAGCCGCAGCACCAGCTCTGCCTGGGCAGGATTGAGCTTCTCGACCGCCACCTCGGGCGCGACCCAGGCGACCTGGTCGATTTCGGGAAACGAACCGATCTGGCCGGAGCGAGGCGGCCATTCCAGCTCGAAACTGTTGGCGCGCAGCTGCGACGGTTCGTACTCCCCTTCGGCCGCCCAGGCGTGCACCTCCTTGCCGGATCGCTGCCGCACGCTCCCGAGCGCCAGCAAGGCCCCAGTGTCCACCGTGGCGCCGGTCTCCTCGGCGAACTCCCGGCAGGCAGCGTCCAGCAACGGTTCTCCCGTTTCGGGTTCACCCTTCGGGATACTCCAGGCGCCGCGGTCGCGGCGGGCCCAGAACGGACCGCCCGGATGCGCGATGAGTACTTCGATGCCGGCGCCGCGCCGGCGGTAGAGCAGGATCCCGGCACTCACCGCCCCACTCACGGCCGGGCCGCCTCCCAGCAGGTGACGCCGGCGGACCCCACAGTGGCGGCGTGCACCACGCCCGGCGCCACGTCGAGCCGGTCCCCGGGGTGGAGATCCCGATCCCCGTCCGGAAGGTGGAAGGTGATCGAGCCGGCCACACACACCAGGACCTTGTGGTAGCCGTGGTGGTGGGGAGCGTAGACGGCGCCGGACCCGTTCGACCAGGC
>CAYUDA010000105.1:0-5960 GCA_964443425.1 uncultured Acidimicrobiaceae bacterium | reverse complement strand
CCCCCGTTGGGCAAGGGGGGACGAGGCTTGTCACCCTCCCTGCTGTGCAGGGAGGGTCGAAGAGGCGCCGCCGCCGGCGGCTGCCGATTCGGGGAGGGTCACCGTGCCGTCCCCAACCGCACACCCCCCTCGGATCGCTCCGCTCTCCGGTCCCCCCTTTTCACAAGGGGGGACGACAGAAGAGACAAGGGGGGACGACAGAAGAGACAAGGGGGGACGAGAGGAAGGAGGATACGGAGGGACGACTGCAGCGGCCCTAGGCGCCGCGGCCGTAGGAGGGGGCGTTGAGCTCGCGGGAGATGTTGCGGGCGGATTCGCGCAGGGCGGTCACGGTCTCGTCGGGAACCGGCCACTCGGCGCTCGGCATGACGACCTCGATGGCGCCGATCACCTCGCCGGTCGGACCGTAGATGGGGGCGCCGAGGCCGGAGTCGCCGATCACGGCCTCGTCGCGTTCGGTCGCGATCCCGGACTCGGCCACCCGGGCCAGCTCGGCACGCAATGCGTCGGGATCGACGATGGTCTCGCCGGTCATGTTGCGCAGCGGTGCGCCGGCGAGCAGCTGCTCGGCGTGGCGAGTGTGGAACGCCAGCAGGGCCTTGCCGGCGGCGCACGCGTGAGCCGGGACGACGATGCCCACCTCGGGCATCTGCCGGGTCCCGTCCGGCCGCGGCTCGTGGTGGATAATCACCACGTCCTCCCACAGCAGCACCCCGACCCGGACTGCGTACCCGGTGCGGCGGGCCAGCTCTTCGGCCCACCGGAACGAGCGGGACCGCAGCTCGAGGGTGTCGAGGTAGACGTTGCCGAGCAGCAGCACCGCCGGTCCGAGCTGGTAGCGGCCGGAATCGGGGTCCTGGTCGACCATGCCGTGCTCGGCGAGGGTCTTGATGATCCCGTGGGCCGTGGAGGGGGGAAGCTCGAGTTGGGCTGCGATCTCCGAGAGCGACATCCGGCGAGCACCCTTGAGGGCGTTGAGTATGCGGATAGCTCGGTCCACTGACTGGATCACGCTGGTCCCTCGTTGCGGTCCCGCAGCATACTCGTCGTCCTTCTTGACTTCGGCTTGCCGGCTCCATAATATCCGAAACTAATTCGATATTATCGAACGCTATTCGGGAGGTACGAACGAGGCACATGACGCGATCCATATCCGGCGCTGCGATCTAGAGGTCTTTCGAGGAGGAGCATTGGACGACACGAAGATGGGGCAGAAGCTGCTGAGTGAGACGATCGGGACGGCGTTCCTGGTCTTCATCGGAGTGGGGTCGGTACCGGCGACGTTGATCGTCAACGGTGACGCACCCTTCACGATGGCGGATCTCGGCATGATCTCGCTGGCGTTCGGAACGATCGTTCTCGCCACCGTGTATGCCCTCGGACACATCTCAGGCAATCACATCAACCCGGCAGTGACCCTCGGTCTCGCCGCCACCGGCAAGTTCCCATGGGCCGACGTTCCCAAGTACATCGCGGCGCAGGTCGTCGGCGCCACCATCGGCGCCATCGCGATCGTCGGGGTGCTCAGCACCAGAGCCGTCGACGTCGGTCTCGGGGTCGCCGCATTCGGAGGCGACACCACCCACGTGCAGGCGTTCATCGCCGAGTTCGTCGGCACCTTCATCCTGGTCTTCACCGTGTTCGGCGTCATCCACCGCAAGGCGGCGGCGGGCTTCGCCGGGGTCGCCATCGGATTCGTCGTGTTCGCCGCGATCATCCCGGTCGCCCCGGTCACCGGCGCGTCGATCAACCCCGCCCGCACCTTCGGCCCGATGCTCGTCTCGCAACTGTGGGGCGGAACGGTCCACTGGTCGCAGCTGGCGACCTACCTGGCTGCCGAGCTGCTCGCCGGCGTTGCCGCCGGGCTCATCTACCAGTACATGTCGAAGACGCCGGCGGACGCCGCCCTCGAAAACGCGTAGCCTGAGAGAGGTGCTACTGACATGAAGAAACTCATCAACGAACCCGACGCGGTGGTCACCGAGGCCCTGATCGGGATGCAGGCTGCCCACCCCGAACTGTCGATCGACGTCGAGAAGCAGATCGTCTACCGGGGCGACGCCCCGGTAGCGGGCAAGGTGGGCCTGGTCTCCGGCGGTGGTTCCGGGCACGAGCCGCTGCACGGCGGATTCGTCGGCATGGGAATGCTCGACGCCGCCTGCGCAGGCGCGGTGTTCACCTCCCCCACCCCCGACCAGATGCTCGAAGCGACCAAGAAGGTCAACAGCGGCGCCGGGGTCCTTCACATCGTGAAGAACTACACCGGCGACGTCATGAACTTCGACATGGCCGCCGAGATGGCGGCCGCCGAAACCGGCGTTGCCGTCAAGTCGGTCGTGACCAACGACGACGTGGCGGTGCAGGACTCGCTGTACACGGCGGGCCGGCGGGGAGTCGGCGTCACCGTGCTCCTGGAGAAGATCGTCGGCGCCGCCGCCGAAGAGGGCCGCAGCCTCGACGAGCTGGCCGCCCTGGCGACCAAGGTCAACGAGAGCGGCCGTTCCATGGGGATGGCGCTCACCTCGTGCACAGTGCCGGCGGCCGGGAAACCGACCTTCGAGCTCGGCGAGGACGAGATGGAGATCGGGATCGGCATCCACGGTGAGCCCGGGCGTTACCGCGAGCCCCTCGGGACCGCGGCCCAGATCGCCGAGCGCATCGTCGAGCCGATCATCGAGGACTTCCCGCTGAAGGGCGGCGAGAACGTGCTCGCCTTCGTCAACGGCATGGGCGGAAGCCCACTCATCGAGCTGTACCTGATGTACGGCGAGGTCGCCAAGATCCTCGAGGGCCACGGCGTCTCGATCGCCCGTTCCCTGGTCGGCCCGTACATCACCTCGCTGGAGATGGCGGGATGCTCGGTGACTCTGCTCAAGGTCGACGACGAGATGCTCAAGCTGTGGGACGCCCCGGTGAACACCCCCGGCCTGCGGTGGGGAGTCTGACATGACCGACGGCGCGGTTGGTCTCGATGATCTCCACGGCTGGCTCGTTGAGTTCGCCCGTCTCGTCCACGAGAACCGGGACATGCTCACACAGCTCGACTCCGCCATCGGGGATGCCGACCACGGCATCAACATGGACCGGGGCATGACGGCGGTCACCGAGGCCATCGCTGCCGCCGAGCTTCCCACCGTCGCAGCGCTGTTCCAGAAGGTCGGGATGACGCTGGTCACCACGGTCGGTGGTGCCAGCGGCCCGCTCTACGGCACGTTCTTCTTGCGATTCGGAACGAATGCCGGTGACGCCACCAGCCTCTCCCCCACCGAGCTCGCCGCGGCGCTGCGGGCCGGTCAGGAGGGGGTGGTGGCCCGCGGGAAACCGGAACTGGGCGACAAGACCATGTACGACGCCATGTCTCCTGCGATGGACGCCTGCGATGCGGCCCTCGCGGAAGGCGCCGATCTCGGCGAGGCGTTGGCCCGCGCCTCCCAGGCGGCGGCCGATGGTCGGGACGCCACGATTCCGATGCAGGCCCGCAAGGGACGCGCCAGCTACCTCGGGGAGCGATCGGTCGGTCATCAAGATCCCGGAGCGACGTCGACAGCCCTGCTGTTCCAAGCCGCAGCGGACACGCTGGGCTAGACGCCGGATCGGGAGGGAGCGATCTCCATGGTTGGTCTGGTCGTCGTGTCGCACAGCCCGGCGCTGGCGAAAGCCGCCGTCGAGTTGGCGCTCGAGATGGTCCACGGGGAGCCGCCCCCGATCGCGGTCGCCGCCGGCATCGACGGGGCCGAGTTCGGCACCGACGCGCTCGCGGTGAAGAAAGCGATCGAGGAGGTGGATTCGCCGGACGGCGTGGTCGTCCTCATGGACCTCGGGAGCGCCATCTTGAGCGGCGAGTTCGCCCTCGACCTCGTCGACCCTGCGGTGCGGGAGCGGGTCCGCCTGATCTCGGCTCCCCTCGTCGAGGGACTGGTGGCTGCCGTGGTGCAGGCTGCCGGCGGCGAGCCGGTCGAGGCGGTGGTGCGGGAGGCGATGGCGGGCCTCTACGCCAAACAGGTGCAGCTCGGCATGGAACCGGAGGCGGTCGAGCAGCCGACGAACGGCGAGGAGGGTGACACCATCACCCTGCGGGTCACCAACCGCCACGGGCTCCATGCCCGCCCCGCGGCCCGCCTGGTCGCCGAGGCCAAACGGTTCGACGCCACCATCTCGATCCGGGACCTCACCTCCGGGTCGGGACCGGCCTCGGCGACCAGCCTCAGCCGGGTCGCCGCCCTCGGTGTGCTCCGTGACCACGAGATCGAAGTCGCGGCAGTCGGCCGGCAGCGTGCCGAAGCCCTCGAGGCGATCGCGGCGCTGGCGGCCCGCAACTTCGACGAACGGGACGACGACACCGAGGAGGTCGTCCCGGAGCTTCCCTCCGCCGGTTCCCCGATGGCGGGTTCTCCCGGTATCGCCATCGGGGCGAAATGGTCGATCGGCGGCGGGGAGCTCGCCTTGCCCGAACCCGACGAGGCGCTCGACCCGAAGCAGGAGTGGCGCAAGCTGCGGCGGGCGATCGCCGGCGTCCGGGGCGAGATCCTGCGGGCCCGCACCAAGACGTTGCGAGCCGCCGACGAGGCGAGCGCGGTGATCTTCGATGCCCACCTGATGCTGCTGGAGGACGACGACATCCTCACCGAAGTGCACCGCGATATCGACGAGGGTGAGCCGGCGGCACTGGCGTGGAAGACCTCGCTCGATCGGGTGGCGCAGGAGTGGGCCGCCATGGCCGATCCCTATCTGAACGCCCGCGCCGCCGATGTGCGGGCGGTGTCGGGGCAGGTGATCCGCCAGATGATCGGCGCCAGCTCGTCGATCGCCTCCCAGCAGGGAGTGCTCGTCGCCGCCGATCTCACCCCGAACGAGACGGCGCAGCTCGACACCGGCCTGGTGCAGGGGTTCGTCACCGCCTACGGCAGCCCGACGTCGCATTCGGCGATCCTGGCCCGTGCGTTGGGGATCCCTTCGGTAGTGTCGGCGGGCCGCGACATCCTCGACGTTCCCGACGGCACCACCCTCATCGTCGACGGGTCGGCCGGGACCGTTCTGGTCGATCCGGACGAGGCGACCATCACCGAGTACACGGCCCGGGCGGCGGCATTGCGCGCCGCGGCGGAGGCGGCGCTGCGTCAGGCGGCGGAGCCGGCGGTCACCGCCGACGGGCATCGGGTGGAGGTGGCGGCCAACATCGGCTCGGTGGCGGACGCCGCCGCGGTGGTGGAGCGGGGTGGCGACTCGGTCGGCTTGCTGCGCAGCGAGTTCCTGTTCCTCAACCGCAAGACGGAGCCGTCGCGCGACGAGCAGATCGAGGAGTACGCCACGATCGCGGCGGGTCTCGGGGGGCGCCGCCTCACAGTCCGGACGCTCGACGTCGGCGGGGACAAGCCGTTGCGGTACGTGCCGCGGGGGCGTGAGGCCAACCCGTTCTTGGGACTGCGGGGGATCAGGTTCGGCTTACAGCATCAGGCGTTGCTGCGCACCCAGCTCTCTGCGCTGACGGCGGTGGCGAAGGATCACCCGATCTCGATCATGTTCCCGATGGTGTCGACCCGACCGGAGCTGGAGGCGGTGCTCGGCGTGGTCGACGAGGTCCTCGACGAGGCGGGGGGCAAGCCGGACGGGCTCGAGCTGGGCATCATGGTCGAGGTGCCGGCGGCGGCGATCAACGCGGCCGCCTTCACTCCCCTCGTCGATTTCGTCAGCATCGGCACCAACGATCTCACCCAGTACACCCTGGCGGCCGAGCGCGGCAACCAGGCGGTAGCCCATCTCGCCGACTCGCTCGACCCTGCAGTGCTGCAGCTCATCGCCCGGGTGGTGGCGGCGGCCGGAAACGACACCCGAGTGGCGGTGTGCGGCGAGGTCGCCGCCGACGTCGCCGCGGTGCCGGTGCTGGTCGGTCTCGGCGTCGACGAGTTGAGCGTGACCCCGGCCGCCATCCCCACGGTGAAGGACGAGGTCCGCAAGTGGTC
>CAYUDA010000104.1:0-5967 GCA_964443425.1 uncultured Acidimicrobiaceae bacterium | reverse complement strand
CCGGGCCTTGCAGCATGACAAGGTCGAGGTCGTGTGGGACAGCGTCGTGGAGGAGGTACTCGGCGACGGGGAGGTGACCGGGGTTCGGATCCGCAATGTGAAGACGGACGAGGAGTCCGTGCTGGCGGTTGACGGCATGTTCGTCGCCATCGGCCACGATCCCAACACTGCCATCTTCCGTGGGCAGATCGACCTCGATGCCAAGGGCTACGTCGTGCTCCACGACGGCACCAGGACCTCGGTGGACGGGGTGTTCGCCGGCGGCGACGTCGCAGACTCCGTGTACCGTCAGGCGATCACTGCCGCCGGGATGGGATGTCGCGCGGCGCTCGACGCCCAGCACTGGCTCGAGGAACGGGAAACTTGAACGGGAATGCGCCGTCCCACGACGGTGGTTGACCGCATCGCCACCGCCGAAGACAGTATCGACAGGACACACGCCACGAGGAGGTGAAGACCCGGCACCGGGTCGGATTCATGGGAAACAACACCGTCGTCGTCACCGACGCCACCCTGCCGGACATGATCTCGGGGAGCACACCGGTCCTTGTCGATTTCTGGGCCGAGTGGTGCGCACCCTGCAAGCTGATGGAGGGACCACTCGACGAGATCGCCGGCGCCAATCCCGACAAGCTGATCGTCGCCAAGCTCAACGTAGACGAGAACCAGCAGGCGGCGATGGCCCACGAGGTCATGAGCATCCCCACCATGATCGTGTTCTCCGGCGGCGTCGAGAAGAAGCGTCTCGTCGGCGCCCGGTCGAAGCACCAACTGGAAGCGGACCTCGCCGAGTTTGTGTGAGAGCATGGAGCCGTGAGGCTCTACCGCAGCGGTGACGAGGGGGAGCCGGTCCGGGACATCCAGGACCGGCTGCGTGCCCTCGGATTCGAAACAGACCCCGATTCCCGCGGTAGCTTCGGCCCCGGGACCGAGGCTGCGGTGCGCGCCTTCCAAGATGCCAGGGCCTTGGCGGTGGATGGCATCGTCGGGACCGACACCTGGCGGGCCTTGGTGGCCGCCGGCTACCGACTCGGTCAGCGGCCCCTCTACCACCGGATCCCGATGATGCGGGGCGACGACGTCGCCGAGCTGCAGCGCCGCCTCAACGCCCTCGGTTTCGACGCACGCAAGGTGGACGGCATCTTTGGACCCGACACGCTGGACGCCGTGCTCGAGTTCCAGTCGAACCGGCGCATGGGAGAAGACGGGATCGTCGGTCACGACTTTGCCATCGAACTCGAACTCATGAGCCGAGCCACCGCAAAGGCCGGCCGGGAGGTGGTCCGGGATCACGTCTGGCTCGAGAACCTCCCCCCGACCGTCGCCGGTCTGCGTATCTACATCGACCCTTATTGCCGTGACGAACTCGAGGCCGCGGCAACCTGGGACGCGGCGCTCGCCCTGTCAGGTATCATCCAGAATTTAGGAGGCAGTCCGGTGCTTTCCCGTAGCGCCGACACCTCCCCCACCCAGCGAGTCCGCGCCCTGCGCGCCAACCGGCTCGGGGTGGATCTCATCGTGTCGTTGTGCCTTCCGCGCGACGGCGAGCCCGCCGTCTACTACTTCGCATCCGCCCACAGCCGATCCGAGGCCGGGGCGGCACTTGCCGCCTCGGTGGGACGCGGTCTCGGTCTCGCCAGCCACGGGCGGGCGGTGCCGATGCTGAAGAACACACGATCGCCGGCGATCCTCGTGGCGGCGGAGCCGATGGACGAGCGAATCGCCGGCAAGGTGGCCCAGGGGCTCTTCGACCTGCTCGCCTCCAGCGACCGGAACCTTCCGACTTCGTGAACCGCCGGCGGAGGCGGCCCTCTACTCAGACGTAGAACTGGCGGTAGATCCGCTCTAGGTCGTCGAGCGAGGTGAAACGGATGATCACCTTGCCGCCCCGACCGCCGTAGTCGATCTTGACGTTGGTGGCGAGGTACTCGCCGAGGCGATCCTCCAACTCGACGATGGCTGCGGGACGGAGCGGGGGGCGACGGGTCCTGCGTTTCTTGGCCCCCTCGCCGGCCCTGGCCTGGACCGCGCCTTCCACCTGGCGAACCGACCAGCCCTCGGCGGCGGCCCGGCGCGCGATGTGCACCGCGTAGGCGTCATCCTCCAGCGGCAGCAACGCCCGAGCGTGACCGGCTGCCAGCTCACCGCGGCCGAGGAGTCCCTGGATGGCGGCGGGCAACTGGAGGAGACGGAGCGTATTGGTGACGGCGCTACGGCTCCTGCCGACCCTTCCCGCGATCTGCTCGTGAGTCATAGCATAATTTTCCATGAGGTCACGGTACCCCGCAGCTTCCTCGAGGGGCGAGAGGTCCTCGCGCTGCACGTTCTCGATGAGGGCCTCGGTGAGGCTGGCGGTGTCGTCGGTGTCCTCACGGATGATGGCCGGGACGTCGCCGAGCCCGGCGAGGCGGGCTGCCCGGCAGCGCCGCTCCCCTGCCACCAGGAGGTATTCGCCGGGACTGGAGGCGGGTCGTACCACCACCGGCTGGAGGACGCCGACCTCGCGAATCGAATCGGCCAGAGCGGTGAGGGATTCCTCGTCGAAGTAGCTCCGTGGCTGGTGGGGATTGGGAGCGATGCGGTCGAGTGGGAGCCTGGTATACCCGTGGTGGGGTCGTTCCACCGGAATGAGGGCGTCAAGCCCCCGACCCAACCCGGCCTTACGTGCGGCCATGGCGCCTCCTGAACTCCCGAGCAAGCTCGCGGTAGGCGATGGCGCCCCGCGACATCGGGTCGTAGGCCTCGATCGGCTCCCCATAGGACGGCGCCTCCGAGAGGCGGACGGTGCGGGGAATGATGGTGCGGTAGGTGCTGTCCCCGAAATGCTCCCGGACCTGTTCCACGACATCCGAGGACAACGTGGTGCGGCCGTCGAACATCGTGAGGACGACACCTTCAACCTCAAGCTGAGGGTTGAGATTGTCCTGTACGAGTTGGATGTTGCGCATGAGCTGCGTGACTCCCTCGAGTGCGTAATACTCGCACTGGATCGGGATCAGGACTTCGCGCGCCGCCGCCAGGCCATTCACGGTGAGGAGTCCAAGCGACGGGGGACAGTCCACCAGCATGAAGTCATACTCCCCCACCGCCGGCTTCAGCGCCCGAGCCAGCTGGGTTTCACGGGAGAACATCGACACCAGTTCGATCTCGGCGCCGGCGAGCTGAATCGTCGCCGGCAACACGAAGAGATCACGCACCGAGGTGGGTTCAACCACGTCCTCGACTGCCACATCATTGATCAGGGCGTCGTAGATCGAGTATTCGAGGGCGCTGCGGTCGATCCCGAGCCCGGATGTCGTGTTGCCCTGGGGGTCGAGATCAACGAGCAGGATTCGTTCCCCCTGGAAGGCGAGGGCGGCACCCAGGTTGATGGCGCTCGTCGATTTGCCGACGCCGCCCTTCTGGTTGGCGACGGCGACGATGGTCGCGTTACGCGACGACATCGGTTCCTCCCGGGGATCGTGGTGCCGTCATCCTAAGAATCCGAGCGGGCGAGTCAAGGATCTCCTCCGGAATCTCGACGAGGTCCCACCCGGCGGCCATCGCCTCCTCCAAGCCTGCAGGGCGGCCGAACGACCGGTGGCTCAGGCCGAACACTGCCGTTCCCCCGGCCGAAACGACCCGGGGTATCTCGTCCACCGCCTCCGGCAACGTGAGGGAGGCACGCACGGTGACCAGGTCATACCGGCTTGCCACGTCGGCGAGGGCGCCGTGCACCACGTCGACGTTGTCGAGTCCGAGAATCCGAACGGCGCGCCCCAGGAGATCGGAGCGCCGTCCCGAGCGGTCGAGCAGGGTGAAGGCGACGCGGGGGAGGAGGACGGCGAGCGGGATTCCGGGCAGACCGGCACCGGAACCTACGTCGAGAGATGTGGTGGTCTCGCTGCTTGCTCCAAGGGCGAACGTGAGAGAGTCGGCGATGTGGCGGATCCAGATCCGGCCTGGCTCACCCGGACCGAGGCCGCCGGCTGGAGCCGCTTCGACCCGGAGCCAGTCGACGTAGCGAGTGAGCGCCCGGCCCTGGGAGGGGAGCAGGGGCTGACCGGCCCACGCCGCGGCCCGCCAGACTGCAGCCGGGAGGTCATGTTCAACGTGAAACATCGCCCGAAGCGTACACCCCGTAAGGCTTCTGGGCTGCGACCGCCGGCCTACCGACCGCCGGTCAGTCCGCGACGACCGCGATCACCACCGACCGGTACGGATCCTCGCCCTCCGAGAACGAACGAACGCCCTCGATCTCCGCGACCGCGTCGTGGACCACCTTGCGGTCTGCCGGATTCATCGGCTCCAGCATCACCTCGCCACCCTCGGAGAGGACTCGATCCGCCAGTTTGCGGGCATAGATGTTGAGGGCTTCGCGCCGCCGCTCCCCGTACCCGGCAATATCCATTCGCATGCGCGGTGCGCCGTACGTCTTCCTCTGCACCACGGTCCGCGTCAGCTCCAGGATCGACTGCATCACCGTGCCCCGTAGGCCGATGAGCGCCTCGGTCTGTTCACCGTTGATGTCGATGTAGAGCACGTCGTCATCGACGCGGGTCGTCACTTCCCCTTCCAGTCCAAAGGCCTCGATGAGACCCTCGACGAAGGATTTCGCAACCTCTGCCTGCTCCTGGATATCGGCCTTCTCGTCGGCCCCGGCCCTGTCGTCGTCGCCTTGCTTGTCGTTTCGCGCCTTCTCCGGCCCATTGCGGGGCATGCTTCGGCCCTCCCGCTCGTTTCGCCGATTCCGTGGCTCATTCTTCTGCTTCTTCTCGGGGCCTTGACCCCGCCCGCCCTTGCCGTCCTTTGATCCCTTCGAACTCTTCTCCGGCGTCTCCGTTCCCTCGCTCTCAGATCGATTCGACCGGGAGCGACGACGGCGCCGGCGCTTCGGCCGCGGCCTGGCCGTCACCCGCACCAGGGCTTCCTTGCCACCCAGGCCCAGGAAACCGGCCTTTGGCTCCTCGAGGATCTCCACATCCACCTGGTCGCGGGATTCGATCTCGAGCTCCTTCATGGCCTCGGCGACAGCGTCGTCCACCGTCTTTCCGACGGCCTCCACCCAGTTCATCACTCACTACCTCCTGCGCCTCTTGCGCTTCTTGCTGGCGTGGGGAGACGGCCTGCTCTGTGGCGGCATCTCGTCGTCCCCGCCGCCGCCCGGCTTGGCCGGTTCACCGGATGAGCGGCCACGACCCTGATCTGAACCGCCCTCGTCGATGCGGAAGATGAGTGACTGCTGTCCGATACGGAATAGATTCGAGGTCACGAAGTAGAGCACCAGACCCGTCGGGAACCCCCACGAGAACACACCCATCATGAGCGGCATGAACTTCGTGATCGTCTGCATCTGCTGGGCTTGCTTGCTCTGTTCCTTCTTCTCGTCGTCCTGGTTCTTGCGGCGCCGAGTCATCTGCCAGCTCTGAACCAGGCCGGTCACCACGACGAGGGCAACCAGGAGGATATAGGGAAGGGCGTGGACGACGCCGCTGGCCGCCGCCTGATTGGGGGAGTGGAGGAGATCCATGCCAAGGAAGCTCGTCCTATGGGCGATGATGGCGTCCGACAGGCCTCCCGACGGGATGTAATCGTGGCTGAGGGCCCCATTCAGCTCCCCGACCCTGAGGACCCGAAAGAGGGCGAACCAGATCGGCATCTGCACCAGCAGCGGGAGGCAACCCGCCGCCGGGTTGATGTTGTGCTCCTTGTAGAAGGCGAGGAGCTGCTTGTTGAGTTCCTCCCTGTCGGACTTGTACTCCTTCTGGATCCGCTTGATCTCCGGCTGGATCTCCTGCATCGCCTTCATCGAGCGCGTCTGCTTCAACGTGAGGGGGAACAGCAGGAGGCTCACCATCAACGTGAGCATGATGATGGCAAACCCATAATTTGGTATGATGTCGTAGAAGAACGACATCGTCGTCCCGAGTGCCTTCAGCAGGAGATCCCAGGGGTTCATGCCGCCGCCTCCCTCGAGGAGGCCCGGCT
>CAYUDA010000103.1:0-5975 GCA_964443425.1 uncultured Acidimicrobiaceae bacterium | reverse complement strand
GGACGAACACGACCAGGAAGATGAGCGGCATCATGAGGACGAAGAACGCCGCCACCGGAGACCGCCAGAACAGGCGGTTCTGGTAGCGGATCTGCCTCCACAGCAGGTCGAGGGTGGAGACGCGCCCCTCACGCATCTTCGGCCTCCTCGCCGACGAGGTCCAGGTACACATCCTCCAGCGACCGTCGCTCCACCGTGAGCCCGACCAGCTCCACCCCGTGATCCAGCGCCCAGCCGGTGAGGGTGTGGAGCGTCATGGTGGCATCCGACGTGCTCACCACCAGACCGCCCTGATCGGGCACCGCCGCCACCGGCAGCGGGTAGGTGGTCTCGCCGTCGTCGATCCGGAACCGCACGATGCTCTTCCCCTCCGCCCGGCCGCCGAGGGTGTCGGGCGGCCCTTCGGCGACGATCCGGCCATGGCGGATCACGGCGACCCGATCCGAAAGCCGCTGCGCCTCGTCCATGTAGTGGGTGGTGAGCAGGATCGTCTTGCCGAGCGACCGCAGGTTGTCGATCACCGTCCACGCTTGGCGACGCGCCGACGGATCGAACCCGGTGGTGGGCTCGTCGAGGAAGAGCAGGTCGGGATCCCCCACCAGTCCGAGCGCCAGCTCCAAGCGCCGCTTCTGGCCACCCGAGAGGGTCTTGATCCGGGCCGAGGCCTTCTCCGAGAGGCCGACCAGTTCGATCAGCTCGCCGACGTCGCGGCGTTTCGGGTAGGAACGGCGGTACACGTCGAGGATCTCGGAGACGGTGAGTTCCCGCTCGAGCGCGGTCTCCTGGAGCACGATGCCGATCCGCTCCCGGAACTGCCGGCCCCCGGTGACGGGATCGGATCCCAGCACCGACACCAAGCCGGCAGTGCGGGTGCGATGCCCCTCGAGGATCTCGACGGTGGTCGACTTGCCGGCGCCGTTCGGCCCGAGCAGGGCGAACACCTCCCCGGACCCGACGTGGAGGTCGACGCCGTCCACCGCGGCGACGTCGCCGTAGTGCTTGACGAGGCCGTTGACCTCGATGGCGGGCATGTCCCTCCTCTCGAACCCGAGGCGAGAAGGCTAGTGAGACCGCGGCATCGATTCGGCGCCGGTTCGAAACCTCCCTGCAACACAGCCGTCGCGAAACCGTAACCGTCGAGTAACGGCGGGGTAACCACGTCCTCCTACCTTGCGACTGAACACAACACGGCCGGCCCGAGGAGGGGACGACATGCGGCGCAGACGGCAGCGGGGCGGGGGAACTGCATTCGCGCCGTGGTCGGATGTTCCTCGTCGGCCTGACGGTGTTCGGACCCGTCGACATCTTGGTTGGGATCAGGGTGTCACCGGAGGCAGACGTCACCGGGCTCGACCGGTTCGTGCCCGGCGTCGCGACCTCTCCGATATTCGTCTTCCAGGGGCAGGTGGCAGCACCTGACCTCCCGGATCCAGTCGGGACGAATGGTCACAGACAGATCTGATCCCTCACCGTTGCGGGGGCGCCTCCTCGGCGCCCTCGCAACGCGTCCGGGCCCGGAGCGCCACTACTGCCATCGGTGAGGACGGCGGCGAAGCTGGTCGAAGCCGAGTTCCGCGCACAGGTTCTCGAAGGGGTCCCGCGGCACGCCCTTCCAGGCGAGATCGTCCAGCGAGTCGGGAAGCGGGACGTCGCGCCGCAGCTCTGCGAGGAACCGGTAGAGGAGGGCTTCCCCCATGTGGAATCGCAGCGTGGCGCCGAGCTGAGCCGCTCCCCGTACCTTGACATCCCACCGTGGCGATTCGAGCGGGATCGACTCGAGATGTCGGTAGTGCGCCAGCACGGTGGCACTCGACTTGGCACCCCATCCGGGAAGGCCTGGAAGGCCGTCGGCAGCATCGCCGACGAGCGCCAGGTAGTCGGGAATCGACTCGGGCAGGACACCGAACTTCTCCTTCACCCCTGCGTCGTCGATGAAGGCGCCCTTCCTCCGGTCGTAGCCGACCACCTTCGGGTCCCCGAAGCACTGCGCCATGTCCTTGTCGGGGCTGAGGATCACCACCTGCTCGACCTCGTCCCGCCAGCGGTGGGCGGCAGTGGCGAGAGCATCGTCGGCCTCGTACTCGTACATCGACCAGGTCGTCACGCCGATTGCTCGCATCGCCCGTTCCGCCAGCGGGAACTGGTCGAGCAGCTCCGACTCGATCCCCTCCCCTGTCTTGTAGGGGGGATAGACGTCGTTGCGGAAGGACTCCACCACCGAATCGAACGCAGCAGCGAGGTGGGTGACACCGGGCTCGGCGAGCAGAGCCAGTGTGCTGGCGAGCAGCCCGTGGATGGCACCGACTTCCCGTCCGTCGGGAGCAGTGCGGGGGGGAGGGCCGAAGTGGGCCCGGAACAGCTCGTAGGTGCCATCGAGCAGGTGGAGCTTCATGGCGCCGACCCTACCCGGCGGGCCCGTTCGATGGGCCTTGCCGACTCGGCAGCACGCCGTCTCCACTACCGTAGAGCCATGAAAGAACGCGGCGTGCAAGCGGTGCTGTACGGCTCGGGTGAACTCGTGAGCCCGTGGATGTCCAACCAGTGGCGGATGTTCCAGGGAACCGAGGAAATCGCCCGCCTGCGCCGTCTCGGTCGGATCCATGTCAGCCTGGCGACGCTGCGGGACGGCACCCGCCTCCTCATCGAGCCCTACGAGCATTCGGTGGTGCGGGCCCTCGACGCCGACCGGCAGGAGGTGGCAAGGATCACTCGCCGCTCCTGGCTGGGCCGCCGCTGGGACCTCACCGCGACCACCTTCGCCTACGAGCTGGTGAGCCACCCCCGTCCCCGCCGCTGGCAGCTCAAGCTGGGACAGACTCCCGTCGCCGACATCACCGGATCGCTCGTGTCCTACAACCGGGTCAAGGTGGAGAGCTTCCTCGCCATCCCGGTGGTCGCGGTGGTCCTGGCATGGCACGTCATCGCCCGTCCCTGGGAGGCGGCGGCGGCGCCCCGAACCCTGGTCCCCGCCGGCACCCATCCCGTCACCAGCCAGCTGGGCGGAGTGGTTTCGTGACCGCCGGCCCGGCCGGCGACACCGGACGCCAACTCACCCCTCTCAGCCCCGTCACCGGCGAGGCGGCCGGCACCGTCGCCATCACCGAACCGTGGGAGGTGGAGGCGGTGGTGGAGCGGGGACGGGAGGCCTTCGCACAATGGAGCGCGTTGACCCACGCCGCCCGCCGCCCCTACCTGCGGGCGTTCACCCGGCGGGTGCTGCGCAGCATGGACCGCATCGCCGACATGATGGTGGCCGAGACGGGCCGCGACCGCGGGGACGCCATGGTGGAGTTGGTCGCGGCGCTCACCGTGATGGACCACGTCACCCGCAACGCGGCCCGGCAGCTGCGCACCAAACCGGGACCGTCGTGGCCGTTTCTCACCACCCGCGGCTGGACCGAGTACCACCCGATCGGCGTCGCCGGGGTCATCAGCCCCTGGAACTATCCCTTCTACCTGCCGATGTCGGCCGTCTTCCAGGCGATCGCAACCGGATGCTGCGCGGTGCTGAAGCCCTCCGAGCGCACCCCGCTCACCGGAGCCCTCATCGGTGAGCTTGCCCGCGAATCCGGGATCCCTGAAGGGGTGGTCCAGGTGATCCAGGGGTTCGGAGACACTGGCTCGGCGCTGGTGGCCTCCAGCACCGACATCGTCTCGTTCACCGGATCGACCAAGGTCGGCAAGGAGATTCAGGCAGAGGCGGCCAAGAACCTCACACCGCTGCTCCTGGAGCTGGGAGGCAAAGACGCGGTCGTGGTGCTCGATGACGCCAACCTCTCGGATGCGGCCCGAGCCGCGGTGACGTTCGGGTTCTTCAACGCCGGCCAGACCTGCGCCGGGGTGGAGCGGGTCTACGTGCTGGAGTCGGTCTACGACGAGTTCCTCGAAGAGATCCGACGCGCCGTCGCCGCGGTCGACGCCGGGTCCCGCGGCCGTGGCGACATCGGCCCGATGGTGTCGCCCACCCAGGTGGAGAGGGTGGAGGCTCACCTCGCCGATGCCGTGGCCAAGGGTGCCCGCGTCATCGAGGGCGGGGTGCGGCGGGAGACGGAGAACGGCATCTACTTCGAGCCGACGCTGGTGGTCGACGTCGATCATTCGATGGTCCTGATGCAGGAGGAGACGTTCGGTCCGGTGGTTCCGGTGATGAAGGTGGCCGACGAGGAGGAGGCGATCCGCCTCGCCAACGACTGCCGCTACGGGCTGCACGGCTCGGTGTGGAGCGGCGATCCGCGGCGGGGCCGGTACGTCGCCTCGCGCCTGGTGACGGGCACCGTCGCCATCAACGACCACCTCATCAACTTCTTCTTCCCCTCGATCCGGTTCGGAGGCACTCGCCAGTCGGGAAGCAGCGCCCAGCTCGGAGAAGAGGCCCTCAAGAGCTACTGCATCCAGCACTCCGTCACCCAGGCCCGGTTCCGATGGCCCACCACCAAGCTGCTGGGGGCATGGCTGCCGCGGCGCACCGGTCCACGGTCCTGGAAGCTGCTCGCCCGGGTGTTCTTCGGGTGGCGGCGGTGAGGATCGCGGGGCTGTTCCGCCGTCGAGCGGACAGGCTGCCATCGTTGGTGTGCGGAGTGCTCGTTGCGTGATCTCGACTATCTGACCGCAGTCCGGCGAGAATCCGAGGCCCTGCTCGCCGCCGCCGCCCACGGCCTGGAGGCGCCGGTGCCGAGCTGTCCCGGCTGGACGGTGCGGGACGTGGTGGCCCACACCGGGGTGGTCCACCGCCACAAGGAACAGATCGTGCGCGAGCAGTGGATCGAAGGCTCGCCCGAGCGGGTCGAGCCGCCGTCGGACGGCCTGCTCGACTGGTTCCGTCACGGCGTCGACCGCCTCATCCAGACCCTGGCCGCCCACGACCCTGCCGAGCCGGTCTTCACCTTCCACCCTCCGGATCAGACGGTGGGCTTCTGGTACCGCCGCATGGCCCACGAGACCACGATCCACCGGGTCGACGCCGAGCTGGGCCATCTCGCGGCAGGGAAGGTGGAACGCCGTCTCGCCGCCGACGGGATCGACGAGCTGCTCGGGGTGATGCTCGCCGGTGTCCCCGAGTGGGCCACGGTCACCGCGAGCGGCTCCGTGCTCCGCCTCGACTGCAGCGACACCGCCGGGAGCTGGACTTTGCGGCAGGTGACGGTGAGCGGCACCTCGCCGTCGACGGCGACTCACCACGACGCCGAACCGGCTTTCGTCTTCGACGAAGGCGACCCGGACACGGTGCTGCGCGGCACGGCGTCGGATCTGCTGCTCTACGGCTGGGGACGGGGCCCGGCCGATCGGCTCCGGGTCGAAGGAGACGACCAGGTCGTGGCGACGCTCCGTGCGGTGGCGGCCCGCGAGACGTAGTAGCCAAAGCGACCCCGGACGCGCAAGTAGGACGACGCTCCCCTACCGTGACGGAACGGGCGGCCCCCAGCCTTACGTCGTCCTACTCACTTGTGGGTGGATACTCCAACCCGCTATTCCGACGTGAAGTCGGAATGCTGAGCATAGTGGCTAGTCCGCCACGCGAGGTTGCATTCTGGGGATTTCCGCCCGGTCGCGAAATCATTCCTCTCTGGGATTCAATCCCAGGGCTTTCTCGACCGGTTCGAGGCGCTGCCCCCCGCCGAGGACCGGCGCGAAGAGGTCCCCGTAGCGGCGGAGACGCTCCCAGATGGTGACGATGGTGTGGTCCTCGGGGCGGATCGAATCCAGCTCCTCCCACAGAAACGGAGCCGACACCGGTGCCCCGGGACGGGGACGCACCGAGTAGACCGAGGCGATGGTCTTGCCGGCCACGTTCTGGTTGTGGTCGACGAAGACGCGGGCCCCACGGCGGGCGATGTCCCACTCCATGGTGACAGCGTCGGGATCGGCTTCGACGACCATGCGGCCCAGGGTCTCCACGAACCGGCGCACCCGCCGGTAGGAGTACGCGGGCTCGAAGGGGACATAGATGTGGAGTCCGGTCGCACCCGAGGTCTTCG
>CAYUDA010000102.1:0-5991 GCA_964443425.1 uncultured Acidimicrobiaceae bacterium | reverse complement strand
CACGGTCGTCTCCGAGCAGGGCGACGTCCCGCCCCCGGTCGTCCCCCAGCCCTCCGGTCACCCCGGCGGGGAGGCCCCCACCACCGCCGAGGCGCTGCTCGCCGGCCTCGACACCGAGCTGGAGACCATGACCGGATGGCTGGCGCTGCTCACCTCTCCGGAGGATCTCCCCCACGCCTGGGGCCTGCCGAAGGTGGCAGGGGTGTTGCTGACAGGACCGGCCGGGTGTGGCAAGTCCGAGGTGGTGGCGGCGGCTGCCCGTGTCACCGGCGTCACCGTCAGTGAGGTGTCGCTGGAGCTGGTGTTCAAGCCCGACACCCTGCTCGGACTGCTGGAGAAGGCGGTGCGCACCGCCGTCGCCCCTGCGGTCATCTTCGTCGACCGCCTCGACGCCGTCGTCGGCGACGACTCGCTGTTCCGCACCCAGGTCGCCGCCATCATGCGCTGGTTCCTCGACGCGGTGGCAGGACGGCTCCGTGTCGCCTGCGTCCTCGGCGCCTCCGCGCTCGGGACTCTCCCCGATTCGGTGGCCGCCTCTCCCCTCCTGCCCCGCACCCTTTCGATCCCACCGCCGGACCTCAACCGGCGCACCCTCCTGTTCGAGGCGGCGCTCGCCAAGGTGCCACACCGCGACGTCGACTATGCCCAGCTCGCCTCCCGTACCGCGGGGTTCTCCGGCGCCGACATCCTGGCCGCCGTGATCCACGCCTCGGCCCTCATCGCCCCCACCGGCGGCGCCGTCGACGGGGAGTTGCTGGCTCGGGCCATCCGGGACACCACTCCCTCGCTGGGGACGGCCTCGCTGGGCGAGATCCCGAGCTACGGATTCGAGCGGGTCGCCAACCTCGACGACGTCAAGCAACGCCTCACCGAGGCGGTGATCTGGCAGCTCAAGGAGCCGGAGCGGTTCACCCGGCTTGGCATCGAACCGCCGCGCGGGCTGCTGCTCTACGGCCCGCCCGGCACCGGCAAGACCTTTGTGATACGGGCCCTCGCCCACGAGTCGGGGGCGGCCTTCTTCACGATCAAGGGGGCCGAGCTGCTCGACAAGTACGTCGGTGAATCGGAACGGGGGGTGCGGGAGGTGTTCGCCCGGGGCCGGGCGGTGGCCCCCTCGATCCTCTTCTTCGACGAGATCGACGCTCTCGCCCCGGTGCGAGGCAACTCGACCAACTCGGTGACCGACTCGGTGGTGGCCGCCCTCCTCACCGAGATGGACGGGGTGAGTGACCGCGGCGACGTCTACGTCGTCGGCGCCACCAACCGCAAAGACCTCGTCGACCCGGCGCTGCTCCGGCCCGGGCGCCTCGAGACCCACCTCTTTCTCGACCTGCCCACCGCTCCGGCACGACGGGCCTTCTTCGACATCTCCGATGTGCCCTTCGCCGACGACGTCGACCTCGACGCCGCGGTGGCCAGCTCCGAAGGACTCTCTTTCGCCGACCTCAGCGGGGTGTTGCGTGAGGCGGCGCTGCACGCCCTGCGCCGCGATTCCTCGGCCCTCGCCGTCTCCCAGGCCGACCTCGACGCCGCCCTCGCCCGGCTCTCCCGCTGATCCTTCACCCGAGCGCCGCCAGCGCCTCGGCCACGGTGAAGACTCCCTCGTAGAGGGCCCGGCCCACGATCACGCCCTCGAACGGCTTCGGAGCCAACGCCTCCAGATCGGCGAGGGATCCCACCCCACCCGAAGCGATGAGCCGCAGGCCCGGCTCCAGTGCTGCGGCCCGCTCCAGCAGCGCCACGTCCGGACCCTGCATCGTCCCGTCGCGGCTGATCCCGGTCACGAGCGCCCGCACCAGGCCGGCGCCGGCCAGCTCGGCGAGCACGGTCGCCAGCTCCCGGCCCTCGTCGAGCCATCCTGCCCCCGCGGCCCGGCCCTCCCGGACGTCGATCGCCGCCACCAGCCGCTCCGCCCCAACCGCGGCGATCATCTCTCCGAACACGGCGGGTTCCCACACCGCGGTGGTCCCCACCACCACCCGCTCCGCCCCTGCCTCCACCGCGCCAACCACGTCGGCGGCGCGCCTGATGCCGCCTCCGATCTCGAAGCGCACCCCGGCACTCCCCAGACGCGCCCACAGTGCCCGGTCGGGAGTCCCGTCGCGCGCTCCGGCCAGATCGACGACGTGGACGAGGGCGGCGCCCTGGGCGATCCACGCCGCCGCCTGGGCCGCCGGGTCGTCCCCATACACGGTCACCTTGTCGTAGCGGCCCCGCACCAACCGGACCACTTCACCGTCGAGCACGTCGACCGCCGGAATGAGCTGCACCGTCACGTCCTTGCCAGATAGTCTGCTAACGTGCTAAAACACTACCGCATTACGACCGATAGGCGAAGTGGAGCATCCATGGGTATCCCGATGCGAGACGATGACTGGCGCAACGACGCCACTGCAGCCCTCTTCGACGCCATCCTGACGCTGGAGGGTAGAGACGAGGCGGCGCGCTTCTTCCGCGACCTGTGCACCCGTCGCGAGCTGGAGGAGATGAGCCAGCGCTGGCAAGTCGTTCGACTCCTCGCCGAAGGACGCCGCTACCGGGAGATCAACGAGGAGACCGGGATCTCCACCGCCACCATCACCCGCATCAACCAGTGGCTCCGTCACGGCACCGGCGGTTACCTGGAGGTCCTGGCCAAGCTCGGCCTCCTCGAGGGGGAATCACCGTGACGTTGCGCCTCGCCGTTCCCAACAAGGGCCGCCTCGAAGACCCCAGCGCCACCTTGCTGCGGGAGAGCGGCCTCTCGTACGAGAAGACGGAACGGGCCCTCTCGGTCCGGGTCCGCAACATCGACCTCGAGCTGCTCTTCGTCCGCACCGACGACGTCTGCGAGCTGGTGGCCGACGGCGTCGCCGACCTCGGGATCACCGGCCTCGACCTCCTCGCCGAAGCGGGGACGCCGCTGCAAGTGGTCGCCGAACTCGGCTACGGGCGGTGCCGGCTCACCGTGGCCGTCCCCCAGGCGATGACGCTGTCGGAGGTCGCCGACTTCGACGGGCTCCGGCTGGCCACCTCCCACCCCCGCACCACCCAGCGCTTCTTCGCCGACGCCGGGGTATCGGTCACCACCGTGCCGCTGCGGGGATCGATCGAGGTGGCTCCCAAGCTCGACGTCGCCGACGCCATCGTCGACCTGGTCTCCAGCGGCAGCACCCTGCTCGTCAACGGCCTCCGGCCGGTGATCACGGTGCTCGAATCCCAGGCCGTGCTGGTGGCGCCGGGAGGCGAGGTGACCGGACTCTCCGCCGAGGTCGCCACCATGATCCAGGCGGTGGTCGCCGCCCGCCGTAAGCGCTACGTGCTCATGAACGCTCCCGCCGGCGCCGTCGCCGCCATCGAGGACATCATCCCCGGCATCGACGCCCCGACCGTGGTGCCCCTCGCCCACGACGGGCTGGTGGCGGTGCACTCCACCGTCGACAGCGACGAGGTATGGGCCGTGCTCCCCCGCCTCAAGCAGGCCGGAGCCTCCGGCATCCTCGTGCTCCCCATCCAGCAGCTCATCCCCTGAAAGACCGCCGTGAAGATCCGCACCATCCGCCTCGCCGACCTCGCCCCGGCCGAACGCGCCGCCCTGCTGCGGCGCTCCGCCGTCCCCGACGCCGCCATCCGCCGCAACGCCGCCGACATCGTCGCTCAGGTCCGCACCGGTGGGGACGCGGCGCTGCGCGACTGCAACCGCCGCTACGGGGGCGGCCTCCCCCGCGACCAGCTCCGCCTCCCTCCCGAACGCCTCACCGCCGCCCTCGCCGAACTCGAGCCCGAAGTCGAACGAGCCCTCCGCCATGCCGTCGGCAACATCGAAGCCTGCCACACGCCGCAGCGCCCCATCGACCAGCCGCTCGAGGTCTCCCCCGGCGTGCAGGTCGATCGCCGCTGGACCCCGCTGCACCGGGTCGGCGTCTACGTGCCGGGAGGCCGCGCTGCCTACCCCTCCTCGCTGCTGATGGGCGTGGTCCCGGCCCGGGTCGCCGGGGTGGAGGAGATCGTCGTCGTCACCCCCGCCGACGAGCGGGGCGAAGTCTCGCCGGTGCTGATGGCGGCCGCCGCCATGCTCGGCGTCACCGAGGTCTACGTCACCGGAGGCGCCCAGGCGGTGGCCGCCCTCGCCTACGGCACCGAGACGATCCGCCGGGTCGACAAGATCGTGGGACCCGGCAACGCCTGGGTCACGGCCGGCAAGCTCGCCGTCTACGGTGACTGCGCCGTCGACCTCCCCGCCGGCCCCAGCGAGGCCCTGCTGCTCGCCGACATCACCGCCGAGCCCCGCATCCTCGCCGCCGACCTGCTCTGCCAAGCCGAACACGGCCCCGACTCCCCGGTGGCGCTGGTGACCGACGCCCCCGACCTCATCGATCAGGTCGTCGCCGAGATCGACCGTCTCCTCCCCGGACTGGAGCGGGAGGGCATCTTGCGGACCGCCCTCGCCGACCACGGGCTCCTGGTGGACGCCGGCTCGATGGACGACGCCATCGCCTTCGCCAACGAGTTCGCATCCGAGCACGTCACGATCCACACCGCCACCCCGATCGAGCACGGGGAGCGCCTCACCGGGGCCGGGTCGGTCTACCTCGGACGATGGGCGCCGGAATCGGCCGGCGATTACGCCACCGGCGCCAACCACGTCCTCCCCACCGGCGGCCTGGCCCGCGCCCACGGACCGCTCGCGGTCGACGACTTCGGCTCGTGGCGCCAGGTGCAGCACCTCACCCGGGAGGGCCTGGCGAGCCTGCGGGAGACCATCGGCACCCTCGCCACCACCGAAGGCCTCACTGCTCACCGTCTCGCGGTGGAGATCCGCTTCGAGGAGGAATCGTGAACGTCACCCGCTACCAATGGCAGCCGACCACCGCCGAGATCGCCCGCGCCGCCGGGGTCGAGACGCACGAGGTCATCCGCTTCGACCAGAACACCTCGCCGTTCGGCACCGAATGGGCCCGCGAGGTGGTGGCCGCCGGCGTGGCGACCCTCAACGAGTATCCGGCGGCCGACTACCGGCCGCTCCGGGAGGCGGCTGCCACCGCTTGGGGACTGCGGCCCGAGCAGATCGTCCCCGGCGCCGGGGTCGACGAACTCGTCATCCTCTGCGCCCGGGCCTTCCTCACGGCCCGGGGCCGAGCGGTGGCGCCCGTCCCCACCTACTCGCTCTACGAGATCGCCACTGCCCAGGTCGGTGCCATCTTCGTCCCGGTGGCGGCGCCCGCCCCCGACTTCACGTTCCCGGTCGAAGACGTCGTCGCCGCGGCCCGTGACGCCGACCTCGTCTGGCTGTGCGCCCCCAACAACCCCACCGGCCAGCGGATCCCGGCCGACGCCGTCGCCGCGGTGGTGGCCGCCTGCGACGGCCTGGTCGTGATCGACGCCGCCTACGCCGAGTTCTCCGGCGACGACTGGGCACCGTGGGTCGACCGCCACGACAACGTCATCGTGCTCCGCACCCTCTCCAAGGCCTACGGTCTCGCCGCGGCCCGGGTCGGACTCGCCATGGCCCACCCGGCGATCATCGACGCCCTCGACGGCGTCCGCCCCCCGGGAAGCGTCTCCGGGCTCTCTGCCAGGCTGGCGGAGAACGCCCTCGGCGCCCCCGATCGCATGCGGCGCACCGTCGCGGCCATCGTCGCCGAGCGGGCGTCGCTGGCCGAACGGCTCGCCGGTCTCGGGCTGCGGGTGCTGCCGTCAGCCGCCAACTTCCTGCTCTGTGAGGTGGGCCTCGAAGCCCATCAGGTCGCCGACTCGCTGCAGCGGCGGGCCCTCGTCGTCCGCACCTACCCCTCCGATGGTCCCCTCGCTGACTACCTTCGGTTCACCGTACGCACCGCCCCCGAACACGACCGCCTCGTCGACACACTGGAGCAGATCCTGCCATGAGCCGCACCGCCGATATCCAGCGCACCACCAAGGAAACCGACGTCCGGGTCCGGCTCGACCTCGACGGCACCGGCCGCGCCGACATCGCGACCGGGGTCGGCTTCTACGACCACATGCTGGAGG
>CAYUDA010000101.1:0-6015 GCA_964443425.1 uncultured Acidimicrobiaceae bacterium | reverse complement strand
CTCACCGGCGAGCCCTACATCTCGCACCCGCTGGTCGTCACCGAGATCCTCGCCGGCTACGGCATGGATGCCGCCACCCTGGCGGCGGCCCTGCTCCACGACACCGTGGAGGACACCGAGCTGACCCTCGGGGATGTCACCGCCCAGTTCGGGGAGGAGGTGGCGGCCCTCATCGACGGCGTCACCAAACTCGACCGGATCCGGTTCTCGAGCCGGGAGGAGGCGCAGGCAGCCACCATCCGCAAGATGGTGATCGCCATGGCCAAGGACATCCGGGTGCTGCTGATCAAGCTGGCCGACCGGCTCCACAACATCCGTACTCTGGCACCGCTTCCCGAGGAGAAGCGCCACCGCATCGCCACCGAGACGCTCGAGGTGTACGCCCCGCTGGCGCATCGTCTCGGCGTCCAAGAGGTCAAGCACGAGCTGGAGGAGCGCTGCTTCGCCGAACTCCATCCTGGCCGCAAGGGGGAGCTGGAGGAGAAGGTGCGGCGCCGCACGCCGGAGCGCGAGGACTACCTCGAGAAGGTGATGGCGGAGGTGAGTGGCTCGCTCGCCGGGGTCGGCATCGAGGCGCGGGTCACCGGGCGCCCCAAGCACCTCTACTCGATCTACCGCAAGATGGTGACGAGCGGTCTGGCCTTCGAGGAGATCTTCGACCTGATCGGGATCCGCGTCATCGTGCCCTCGCTGCGCGACTGCTACGGAGCCCTCGGGCTGGTCCACACCCTGTGGCGCCCCATCCAGGGACGCTTCAAGGACTACATCGCCATGCCCAAGTTCAACCTGTACCAGAGCCTTCACACCACGGTGGTCGGTCCTGACGGCAAGGCGCTCGAAGTGCAGATCCGCACCGAGGAGATGCACCAGCGGGCCGAGCACGGTATCGCCGCCCACTGGCGCTACAAAGAGGGGTCCGGCACCGCCGACGACCAGCTGGTCGACGACCTCCGCTTCCTGCAGGAGGAATCAACCGATCCCAGCGACTTCCTTCGCAACCTGAAACTCGACCTCTACCAGGACGAGGTGTTCGCCCTCACCCCGAAGGGCGACGTCATCACCCTCCCCGCCGGCGCAACGCCGGTCGACTTCGCCTACCGCATCCACACCGACGTCGGGCACCGCTGCGTGGGTTCCAAGGTCAACGGTCGCCTGGTGCCGCTGTCCTCCCGCCTCGAGTCGGGCGACATCGTCACCATCATCACCTCCAACTCGCCCGACGCCCGACCGAGCCGGGATTGGCTCGAGTTCGTCCAGTCGACCCGCGCCGCAACCAAGATCCGGCAGTGGTACACCCGGGCCCGGCGGGAGACCGCGCTCGGCGACGGCAGGGACCTGATCGCCAAGGCGATCCGGCGCGAGGCCCTCGGGGTGTCGGCGCCGGGGCGGGACAAGATCCTCGCCGACATCGCCGCCGAGTTGGGGTACGGCGGTCTCGACGCCATGTACGTGGCGGTCGGCGATGGCCAGCTCAGCCCACAGACGATCACGCAGCGTCTGGTGCGAATGTTCCGTCCCGAAGAGGAAGAGGAAGATCTGCTGGCGCCGCCGCCGCTGGCCCGGCAGCGGCGTCCCACCCGGGGCATCATCGTCGAGGGCATGGCCGACCTCCTGGTGCGGGTCGCCCGGTGCTGTGCCCCGGTTCCGGGCGACGACATCATCGGGTTCGTCACCGTGGGGAGGGGCGTTTCGGTGCACCGGGCCGACTGTGCCAACATCGGGGCGCTGGAGGACCGGGCGGAGCGCATGATCGACGTGTCCTGGGCGCCACAGCAGAGCGGTTCCTTCTTCGTCTGGATCCAGGTCGAGGCCCTCGATCGCCCCAAGCTGCTGCGGGACGTCACCACGGTACTGTCGGAGCTGGGCGCCAACATCCACGCCTCATCGTCCGGCACCGGGAGGGACCGGATCGCGGTGTTGCGCTACGAGGTCGAATTCTCCGATCCGCGGGTGCTGGACCGCGCCATCACCGAACTCCGCAACGTCGACGACGTGTTCGACGCCTACCGGCTCGTCCCCCACGGCGACGAGGACTAGCCCGGCTTGGCCCAGGGCGGGTCAATCGGGCGCTCCGCACTCCCTCAAGGAAGGCGTGGGTTCGTCCGATGATCCGCAGATGGGAATGCTGCATCGCACGCGTTCCTCCTCGGTGCTGCTGTCCGGGGAGGACGGCTTCACCGTGATCGAATCGATCGTGGCGGCCGGGATCATGGCGATCGCCATCGTCCTCAGCATCGTCCCCGTCACCTTCGCCCTCCACACCATCCTGCGAGCCCAGCATGTCACGGTGGCCGAGAACCTCGCCCAGGGTCGCATCGAGGAGGTGCGGAGCCTCGACTACGGGGACGTCGGCCATCCCGGTTCGGCACCTTCCGGGATCCTGGAGCGCAGCGTGGAAAGGGTCGTCGAGGGCCGCACCTACACGATCGGCACCAGCGTCGAGTACGTCGGCTCCAGCACCGGCCTCGACGTCATTGCCCAGGGAGGCGATGGGGTGGAGGGCAGCTACGACGTCGGGGTCAACTACAAGTACGTGGTGGTGACGGTGTCCTCGCCGGACGCCGGGGTGCAGACGGTGCGGATGGAGACCATCATCGCCCCGCCCTCGGTGGGAGCCCTGGAGACGGTGGCGATCGTGACCGTCAACGTCGACCGCTACGAGCCGTATGACCCCTACGACCCGTTCTTCTATCCCACGCCCCGGATCCAACTCGTCGGGCCTTCCACCTACACATCTGCGGAGGGTTCGGACTCGCAGGTGTTCGCCGACGTCGATCCCGGAAGCTACGAGATCCGGCTCCTCGACCCGGCAGGCTGGCTGCTCCACCCCGAGACGGTGGCGTCCGGCGACAACGAGGTCGACGCCACCGACGGCTGGGCGGCGGAGCGCACCATCCGCATCTACCGGCCGGCTTCGCTCACCGTCGAGGTCACCGACCTCGCCACCGGCGCCGCCGTCGACGACGCCTCCCTCACCGTTGAGGGGCTCACCACCGGCGACGTCGTCAGCAACGACCCTGGCGACTACCAGTTCGACGGGCTCGTCCCCGACCGGTACCTGATCAGCGCCTCCGCAGGCGGCTACGCCCCGGGAAGCGTCGAGGTCGACGTGCCCGGCGAGGGCGGGGGGGACGAGGCGACAGGGTCGATCCAGCTCGAGGAGCAGACCTGGATCCCGGTGTCGTGGACCTTCACCGTCGACTTCAACAGGGAGTGGCACTACCAGACCGCCGGGGCCGACGTCGTCGTCACCCACCCCACCCTGGGGACCTTCACCGGGGTCACCGACCAGCAGGGTGAGGTCGTCATCGACCTCCCCGCCGACGAGTCGGGGTTCACCGTGACCGCATCGACCCCGTGGGGTCACCAGCCCGACGTGGCGAGCTTCAACACCTGGGGCTGGGGCACCTCGACCAGCCTCCATCTGACGAAGTTGTCCGGGTGGTGGAGCAACGACCGCGTCTTCCGGCTCTACAACGGGCCCGATGAGCCCGAGTCCTTCTACGAGTACAAGGTGGGGAGCGGCGACTGGGTGCGGATGCCGGCCAACGACAGCGGCCGGGCCACCTTCGTGACCGACGAGTCGTACGGAACGGTGGTGCAGATGCGGGCCTACTGCGATCTGTCCGATTACCCGTCACATCCCCTCGACACCGACTCGACGACGATCTCATGGTGGGACTACCAATGGAACGTATTCGGGTACTGCGGATGAGGGACGAACGGGGCATGACCCTCATCGAGGTGACGGTGGCCGGCGCCCTGTCCACCATCATCGCCGCCGCCATGATCACCATGTTCATCAGCCTCAACGGCAACGTCACCCAGCAGGAGAGCCGGGCCAACGCCACCACGGAGGCCGGCACCGCGGTGGGGGAGGTGGTGGTGGAGCTGCGGCAGGCGCTCGACCTCGACGGCGACGGCTTCGTGGTCAGCGCCCTCGACTCCGACTGGGAGTCGGTGGACCTGCAGTTCGCTGCGGACCGCTACGCAGGGGACCCCGGGCCCGAGTGGTACCACTACCGGCTCGCCAACTGCGACGGCGGGCTCTGCGACCTGGTACGGGACCGCACCGTCGCCGACGCCGGGACCGGCCCCAACTGGACCTTCAGCTCCGACCCGGTGAGCACGGTGGTCGCCCCCAAGGTGATCGTCGACAGCCCCGACCCGCTCTTCGAGGGGGTGTCGTGGGCCTCCGGCAGCGAGCACGTCGTCGACTCGTGCGGCGACGCCTTCCACGAATGCGATTTCCTCATGGTGCGCATCCGGCTCCGGGTCGAGCCCGACAGCCTCGGTGCCGGGATCGAGCCGGTGCAGGTGCAGGAGGACGTGAGGTTGCGCAATGGGTAGGAACCGGCTCCGGGTGCGGGACGAGGGTGGCTTCGCCCTCGGCACCGTCATCATCGGGGTCTTCACCATCGTGATCCTCACCGTGCTCCTGCAACGCCTGGCGTTGAACCAGACCAGCCAGGCCGATTTCGGCAAGCGGGAGGACACCGTGCTCGCCGGGACCGAGGCGATGCTGGAGCGCTACGCCGCCAAGATGACCATCGATCCCTCCTACTACCTGAGCTACGTCGACGAGGCGGAGGCACCCCGGGTCTGCAGCGATACCACCTCCCCCGGGTACGGCAGCGTGGTCGATCCGGGGAACGCATGGATCGAAGACTGCGCGACGTGGACGTATCAGGAGACCTCCGACGACTACGTTCACCCGCTGTTCGGAGGAGACACCGCGACCACCGGCGACGACATCGGTGTGCTGATCCACGTCACGCCGCCGGCCGAGGGCGGAGCGCTCGAAATCACCGTGGTGGGTCGTCAGGGTGGGCGACCCGCGACACGGGCGGTGACGGTGGAGATCCGGGCCGAGTCGCTCTCCGAGTTCGCCTGGCTGCTGGAAGGCGACCTTCGCTTCGGTGACGGCGCCAGCTCCATCGGCAAGGTGTACTCCGGCGGCAACATCGGCTACCTCTCCGGCGCCAAGGCCTACGGCAACGTCTACGCCGAGGGGCTCATCGGGTACCGGGAGGGGTACACCTGGTACTACCCGCCCACCTGGATGGACGGGGCCGAAGGATGGGACAGCACAGGCAACCACAACGCGGCGGGGGAGTACATCACCGACGTCTACCCCGATCCGATCGACTTCGACCGCTTCTGGGACGACCTCGACCTGCTGGAGCAGGCCGCCTGCCACGGCGGGGGGATCTGCCTCGACGGCGACGCCAACCACGCGATCCCCTCCGGGGTGAAGGCCTACCTGATCCAGACCGTTCAGGAGGGCGGCGAGACCCGGCTGCGCGTCTCGTACTCCACCGCCGCCCTGGGCGGCGGTGGGTGCCTCAGCTCCGAGGAGCGCTGGTGGGTCAGCTCACAGACCGCCAACTGGCACTTCCTCGATACCTACGACCTCCCCGCCAACGGGGCGCTCTGGGCCGACCAGCACGTTGTGATCGGGGAGGACTCGTCCGACACGTTCGAGCTGTCGGGCCAGCTCACCATCTACGCCGGCGATTCCTCGGCCCGGCGCAACGTGATCATCGCCAGCGACGTGCGCTACGCCGACGACCTCGACGGCGGCGACGTGCTCGGTCTGGTCGCCTCCGACGAGATCCGGGTCAACCCCAACGGTGTCGGCTCGGACCGGGAGCTGTTCATCTACGCCGCCATGCTCTCCCAGAACGGCAGCATCGCCACCGCCCGTTCCTGCGGAGAGGACGGCTACCCGCTGACGCCGTCGAACTCCGAGCTCACCACGTTCGGGTCCTTCGCCGCGGTGGAGACCGGCGACATGGCACAGTCCTTCGTCTCCCGCGACTACAACTTCGACCAGCGTCTCGACCGGATCCGGCCGCCCTTCTTCCCGCTGCTGCGGGAGGAATGGACCTACACCAACTGGCGGGAGATCACCGCCCCCTGCTGGGCGACTGCGGCGGGCTGCTCCTAGTCGCACGGTAGGCTCCGGCGACGCATGATCATCGACACCCGTGCCCTCTGGCTGGCTGAGACCAA
>CAYUDA010000100.1:0-6026 GCA_964443425.1 uncultured Acidimicrobiaceae bacterium | reverse complement strand
ACGGGGCGCAGGCGCCCGACGGCACCTGGTGGATCCTCGACGCCGCCAAGCTGCGTCTCGCCCACTTCTCGGAGAGCGGCGAGTTCCTCGCGGCGGTGCCGCTCCAACCCGACCAGCTGGTCGACGGCCACTACTTCCAGTTCCAGCTCCCGCACGTGCTCGACGACGGCACCCTGGTGGCGTCGCGGCTCGGATCGACGTCGAGCACCCTGCTCGTCCTCGGCGGGGAACAGCCTCACCTGGTGACGGTGCCGACGATGTTCGTCTCCGAGTCCGACGACGGCGTGATGCTCGACGGCTTCGACGATCTCGGCGACCTCGTCGAGGTCGACGCCCACAGTGGTGAGGCCACCGTGGTCGACTGGTTCCACACCCGGGCCGGCACCCGCTACCGGGTGGAAGCCCGCGGCGACGTCATCACCGTCGAGCTGCCCGACACCGCGGCGGCGCCCGTCACGCTGCATCTGGTGTGGGCCGACGATCCCTCGGTCACGGCCTACGCCGGCGTCGAGGTGGACAGCGGCGCCGACGGTTCGCTGTTCCTGTTCCTCTACGGCAGCACCGACGGCAACGGCGGAGGCCAGCTGGCGGGGTTCCTTACCATTTCCCCGCAGGGGGCGGTGAGCGAGATCGAGCCGACCCAGGATCCGTTCTCCCCCTCGGACCCGGGGAGCCCGTCCCATCTCGGGGTGCGCCCCGGCACCAGCTCGCCGTGGCTCATGTTCGTCGACACCGACGGGGTCCGGGTGTTCACCCGGAGCTGACCGTCCCCGCCCGGGTCAGAGGTCGCCGCGGCGTTCCAACGTGAGGAGAGCGAGCCACCCGGGAAGGATCGGGAGCCAGAACGTCACGAGGCGAACAGCAGCACCCCGGTAGACGAGGGCGGCCCCCGCCACCGGCAGGTTCACCCGACGGCCCGGACCGAGGCGAGCATCGCCACTGTGTAGCTGAGTGTGATGGGGGCGGAGCCGAGAATGAGGGCGGCGAGCTTGGTGGGGTTGCGGCCGACCGCGCCGGTAGGCGGGACAGAGACCGCAGGAGACGGATCCGGTGCCCTCTCCCTGCCGCAGCGTACCGAGAGCGGTCAGGACCTGCCACGCGCAGGTCAAACCGGTGACGGCACCCGCCACCGAGATTCTTGCTCCCTTCGGCGTCGAAGCCGCGAGAATCGGGGGGTACGCACCACCCCGAGCAAAGGGCCCACGATGGATCCCCTCGAGCTGTCCCATGACATCTACTTGACCCTGGTGAGGTTCGCCGGACCGCCGGCACCGGCGATGCGTGCCTGGGACGGAACCACCTGGGGTCCCGACGACGCCGCGGTCACCATCGTGCTTCGCCACCCGGGCTCCTTGCGTTCCCTGCTGCTCCCGCCCACCGACCTCACCGCCGGCGAGGCCTACATCAACGACGACGTCGACCTCGAAGGCGACATCTTCGCCGGCCTCGAGTTCGCCGCCCGCCTCGAGTCGCTTCCCCGCCACCGCCTCGCGGCGTGGCGGCTGTTGCGAACCCTGCGGCGGCTGCCCGAGCCGGAGGCCCATGCCGAGGAGCGGCCGGTGATCCGGGGCCGGCTCCACGGCCGGCGCCGTGACCGGCGGGCCGTCACCCATCACTACGACACCGGCAACGAGTTCTTCCGGCAGTTCCTCGATCCCGACCTCGTCTACTCCTGCGCCTACTTCCTCGATCCCGACGAGCCGCTGCACCTGGCGCAGCGGCGCAAACTCGACCTGGTGTGCCGCAAGCTCGACCTGCAGCCGGGGATGCGGCTGCTCGACGTCGGCTGCGGCTGGGGGTCGCTCGTGCTCCACGCCGCCGCCGAGTATGGGGTCGAGGCCGTCGGGATCACCCTCAGCAGCGAGCAGGCAGACCTGGCCCGGGAACGCATCGACGAGGCAGGCCTCTCCAACCGGGTCATGATCCTGCGGTCCGACTACCGCGAGGTCGAGGGGACATACGACGCCATCGCCTCCATCGGCATGGTCGAACACGTCGGCGAGCGGCAGCTCGGGCGTTACTTCCGCCACCTCCACGGGCTGCTGACACCCGACGGCCAGCTCCTCAACCACGGCATCACCAGCCGGGACCGCAGGCGGCGCCGCGGGAGCAAGCCCACCTTTGTCAGCACCTACGTGTTCCCCGACGGGGAGCTGATTCCGGTGGAGCGAGTCATCGCGCCGGCGGAGCGGGCCGGGTTCGAGGTTCGTGACCTCGAGAGCCTCCGCCTCAGCTACGCCCGCACCCTGCGCCACTGGGTCGCCAACCTGCAGCGGAACCGGGAAGCGGCGGTGGCTGCCTCCAGCGAGAAGGTGTACCGCATCTGGCGGGTGTACATGGCCGGTTCGGCGGTCGCCTTCGAGCAGGGCGGCGTCTCCGTGTACCAGGCGCTGTTCTCCAAGCCGGCCCGGCCCTGGCGCTACGGCCGCCACCACCTCCTCGCCGCCGACGACGGGTAATCGACGGTGAGGCCCGCGTGTCCTGCAACCCAGGGTTGAGGGGCCGGGTTTTCATGGTCTGTGGCCCGCGGTTCGGTGTGAACTGTGGGCCGTGAGGCCGGGTTTCGATGGACTGGAGCCCTGGGTTGGGAGCACGGGGCTGGGGTGGCGGGGCTCAGCCGGCGAGGGTGATGTCCATCCCCGAGCCGTTCGCCAGGTCGTCCGAGATCGGGCAACGGGTATCGATCTCGTGCACCAGCGCCGCCTTCTCCTCGACCGACATGTCGGCGTCGATCTCGACCCGGGCCCGGAATCCCGTGAACCCGACCCGATCGGGCGTCTCCTTGCCGAGGAGACCGTCGGTGTTGAGGTCGCCCTCCACTTCCACCTTGATGCCGCGGATGTCCAACCGGCGCTGATTGGCGATGATGCGGCCGATGGCGGTGATACAACCGCCGAGGGCGAAGAGCTGGAACTCGAGAGGCGTCGCCCCGGTGTCGGTACCGCCGGCAGACGCCGGCTGGTCGATCAGGACCATGTGGTTGCCGGCGTGGCACTCGGTGCGGAAGCCGGCTTCCTGGGTGATGGTGGCGCTGACGAGCTTGACTGGCATGGTGGCCTCCCATGGTGTTCGGGTTGCGCCCAACCTTCACGGCAAGAGGCCAGGAGCGGTATGCGTATGCCGGAACCTACGTTAGGACAGGTGCCGCGAACGTCCGAATGCGGCGCCCGAACCGCACTGGGCTGATCCCTGATCGCCGTCCGAGGCGCTCCGCCCATCACACGCTGGCGGCCGGGCGACCTCGCCACCGGATGAGTGCCGATCGGATCTCGGCGCCCGCCGTCCCTCCACTCGAGATCCTCGCGAGGCGCCTGCCGCGCCCTCCCAGGCCGAGCGTCAGGGTCACGACCTGGATCGCCACCAGGACCCAGAAGATGACAGCGACGGCCGTGGCGGCCGACCCGGCGCCGGCTGCCTGCCGCCACACCCAGGCCGCGCCGAGAGGCGATCCGATCGCGCCGCCGAGGTGGAAGACGATCCGTGAGCCTGCCGGGGCGGCGAGATAGGTGCCGAACCGGAGTTTGACCCGTGGCTCGACGCCACGCAGATAGACGCCACTGAAGCGGATGCCCAGCTCGAGCCTGATGCCCGTCTTGACGAGCGGTTGGAGGGCGACGATGAGCAGGGCGGCACCCACCACGAGCAGCGGCCCACCGCTGTCCCGGGTCGCCTCGACCAGGGCGAACCCGGCTCCGGCCGCGATGATGCCGGCCAGGCCACCGGCGCCGAGTCCGATCTCCGGACGGCAGCGGCGCCGATGCAGGATCTCGCTGGCCCGGCCGGCGCGGTCCGCGACGGAGCGGCGTTCGACGCGGGAGGACCGGGTCGCCTCGGCGACGAACCGGGACCACATGCCCGGTCGATAGGCGCCGCGTTCGAGCGCGTCCTCGATGACGTCCAGTCGCCGGCCGAGATCACCCATGACGCAATGTTGGCACCGTCGCGGGTGACCGGGGGCGGGGTGTCCGGGGCGAGCGAGCCTCGCGGGGTGGAGATCGGCAGGGTCATCACCCAGAGTCCGTCGCCGACATCCTCCCGGGGGAGGACGGTCCGCGAGAATGCTCGCCATGGCACCGCGGATCACCACCGAGCAGCGTCGCGCCAGGCTCGGGATACGCCACCACCTGGCGACCCCGGGTCCCGACGTCGTTGCCGTCGCCGCCGACCTGGTCGGCCTGCACTCTTCGTACCCGCCGACGGTCTACCTGGCCGCCCGAGCCCGCTGCTCCGGCGACGTCGGCGCCGCCCTCGATGCCGCCCTCTACGAGGACCGGGCTCTGGTCCGGATCCTCGGGATGCGGCGGACCATGTTCGTCGTGCCCGCCGCCGATGCTCCGTTGCTGCACCACGGCTGCGCCTCCGCCTACGCCCCGGCCCAACGGAGACGCCTCATCGCCATGGTGGAGGACCAGGGGATTGCCGATGACGGCGCGGCGTGGGTCGACGCGGCCGCCGCCGCCACGGTTGCGGCTCTGGAACGCCGAGGTGAGGCCACCGCCAACGAGCTGCGCGACGAGGTCGAGGCCCTGCGGCAACAGATCATGTTCGGCAAGGGCAAGACGTGGGGCAGTCAGGTCGGCGTCTCCACCCGCATCCTGTTCCTGCTGGCGACCGCAGGCACCATCTTGCGAGCCCGCCCCCGAGGGTCATGGGTGTCGTCCGCCTACCGGTGGGCTCTCACCGAGCGCTGGCTGGGAGCCCCGCTGCCGGCCGTCGACCCGGCCGAGGCTCGAGCGACCCTTGCCGGGCGCTGGCTCGCCACCTTCGGGCCGGCCCGCTTCGAGGACCTGAAATGGTGGACGGGATGGACCGTCACCAACACCCGAAAGGCCCTCGCCGCCATCGGCACCGTCGACGTCACCCTCGACGACGGCGACGGCATCGCCCTCCCCGGGGACCTCGACACCCTCGAGTCTCCGGCACCTTGGGTCCGGTTCCTCCCCGAACTCGACCCCACCACGATGGGCTGGAAGGTGCGCGACTGGTACCTCGGGCCGCATCGCACCGCCCTCTTCGACCGCAACGGCAACGCCGGCCCCACCGTCTGGCACGACGGGCGGATCGTCGGCGGATGGACCCAACGTCCCGACGGGGAGGTGGCCTACCGGATCCTCGAGGACGTCGGCTCCGACGCGACGGCGCTGATCGAAGCCGAAGCAGAGCGTCTCCGCACCTGGCTCGGTGAGATCCGGGTGCCTCGTCACTTCGTCATTCCCCTCCAGGCGGACCTGACACGCTGAGTGGTATCCGGCCTGACAGCTCCGGCGTTGTGCCAGAGTGGTCGGGATCCCCGACGAAGACCTTGGAGACAGCTATGCGACGATTCGTGGCGAAAGGCGCCGCCCGGCTCACCGTGGTGGCGCTGCTCCTCGCCGTGCTCGCTCCCGCCACGGCTGCGTCTGCCGCCGATCCGGCACCGGGCAGCATCAGCGGCACGGTGCGCGACGTGGAGGGCGCCGCGGTCGGCATGGGTCACGTCGATCTCTTCGACGAAGCCTTCGCGTACCTGTCCACGGTGGACGCCGCCGAGGACGGCACCTACACGATTCCGGACCTCGCCCCCGGGACCTACCACCTGGCGTTCTGGAACGGCGACGCCGATGCGACGTGGGACTACTTCGTCGAGGTGTACCAGAATCAGCCGCTGCTCCGTGCCGAGCTGGCGACCCCGGTGGTGGTCGGCGCGGGCGAGGACATCACCGGGGTCGATGCCCGGCTTCGCTGGCTCTACGACGACATGTTCGGGAGCACGTTCCAAGACGACATCTACTGGATGGGCAATTCGGGCATCACCCTCGGCTGCAACCCGCCCGCCAACTACCTGTACTGCCCCGACCGGGAGGTGACACGCGGCGAGATGGCGGCCTTTCTGGCACGCACCTTCTCGCTGGCCGATCGCGGGACCGCGAGCTTCGTCGACGACGACGGGTCGCTCTTCGAGGCCGACATCGAGAAGCTGGCGACGGCCGGGATCACCTTCGGCTGCAACCCGCCGGACAACGATCGGTTCTGTCCCGACCGGGAGG
>CAYUDA010000099.1:0-6075 GCA_964443425.1 uncultured Acidimicrobiaceae bacterium | reverse complement strand
ACGGCCTCGACGTCGTCTCCACCGGCCTCATCCTCGACACGGAGGACACCGCCCTCATGTGGCGGGGACTGATGCTGTCGAAGGCCCTGGAGCAGTTCTTGCGGGACGTGGCATGGCCCCCCGACCTCGACTACCTGGTCCTCGACCTTCCTCCCGGCACCGGTGACATCCAGATGGCGCTGTCCCGGCTCCTTCCCCAGGCCGAGCTGGTGGTGGTCACCACCCCGCAACGGGCAGCCCAGAAGGTGGCCGCCCGCCTCGCCGACATGGCGCGCCGCTCCCACATGCCGGTGATCGGCGTGGTGGAGAACATGGCCGGGTTCACCACCGAAGACGGCCGCCACTACGACCTGTTCGGATCCGGCGGCGGTGACGAGCTGGCGGCGGATCTCGGCGTCCCGCTGCTGGGACGCATCCCGATCGACCCGTGGGTCGTCTCCGGCGGTGACGACGGGGAACCCGTCTTCACCACCCACCCCGACTCCCCGGCGGCGGTCGCCATCGGCGCCACCGCCAAGCTGCTCACCGAGCTGGTCCCACCGATCGCCGACGACAGCTGCAGCGCCCGCCTCACCGTGCTCGCCGCACAGCTCGCCGGCCGCTGATCACCGGGTCGGGCGACCGGCGTCGTCTCAGAGGCAGAGGCTGGCGGCCAGCGGGTAGGGGTTGACGGCACTCCCGCCTCCCGGATGGAACTCGAAGTGGAGATGGGTCACGGTGTAGGCGGCGTTCCCGGTATTCCCGACGTAGCCGAGCAGCTCGCCGGCGGAGAGGTGCTGGCCGACGGCGAGGCCGCTGGCCCAGCCGTCGAGGTGGGCGTAGTAGTACTCGTCGCCGCTGTCCCCCCGCAGCCACACGGTGATGCCCCCGAGACCGCCGTTGCCCATGCGCTTCACCTTGCCCGATTCCACCGCCACCGCCGGGGTTCCTCGCACCGCGATCATGTCCACCCCTTCGTGGAAGCGGCCACCGGAGCGGGGCGCTCCCCAGGTGTCGGTGAACGCCACGGCGCCGTCGACGGGGCACGCCATGCCACCCGCCCCAGGATCGGGATCGTCGGAAGGAACCGTGGTGGTCGTCACGTCGGGCACGGTGGTCGTGGTGTCGCCCGCCACGGTGGTGGTCGTGGTGGTGGGGTCCGGGTCGGGGTCGGGCGCGAGGGTGGTGGTGGTCGAGGTGGCATTGCGGGCGATCTCTTCCTGGCGGAGCCGCTCCTCCTCTTCGCGTTGCCGCCGCTCCTCCTCCTGCTGCTGGAAGGCGGCAGCGACGGTCTGGTATTCGGCGTTGGCCTCTTCGAGCCGCGCCATGATCACGGCGGCCTGATCCTCGAGGTCGGCGTTGGCCTGCTCCTGTGCCTCCAGGGCCTCGCCGAGGCGGGTGTTCTGCTCCTGGTAGCTGTCCTCGAGCGCGAGGAGACGGGCCAGCACCGCGCTCCCGTCGCTGGAGGCCACCGCCAGGTACCCGTTGCGCAGCGGGACCTCGGTGATCGACGACAGCCCGAACAGGTTCTGGGCGCCGAGCGAGCCGGCCGACATGTACATCTCGCGAGCGACCTCCTCGGCGGCGACGCGGGTGGTGGCGAGGTCCCGCTCCGCCACCGACAGCGAGGCGCTGAGCTGGTCCAGGTCGGTTTCCAGCTCGAAGGCGCGTCCGATGTTGGCGTCGTACTCGGCGGTGATCTCGGCCAACTCGGTGCCAACCTGACGGCGCCGAGCGTCGGCGGCAGCCACGTCATCGGCGCTGACCTCACCTGTCTGGGCCGCGGCGGGCACGGTGGCCAGAAGCAGGAACGCCAGGGCGGCGGTCAATCGCTTCACGTCGTCCGCTCCTCGGAGAGGTTCACCTTCGTTGCCCGATCGACACCGCCCGGGGCCAACGATACCGTTCCTTCGCTGCTGAGCTTCACCAGCTGGACGTACACCTGGGTGATCACCGCGGCGCCGAGCACGGCAGGGACCCCGGCGTAGACCCGATCGGCGACCTCACCGACGGTGCCCGCTCCGCCGGCGACGGCGGCCAGGATCTCCTGCTCGCGGGCGAGGCGGTGGGCGATGCAGCGGCGAATCTCCTCACTCGCCGGCTCCATCGGGTCCTCCCCGTGGCCGGGGTGGAGCCGGGCGGGGTGGATCGCCGCCACCCGCCGCAGCGAGGCCAGGTAGGCGGCGGCATCCTCCATCACGACCGTGGCGCCCCCGATGATGTGGTCGCCGGTGAACAGGTCGTCCCCGGCGAGGTAGCAGAGATGGTCGACGGTGTGGCCCGGGGTGTGGATCGCAACGAGGGTGATGCCACCGAGTGGGATCTCGTCGCCATCGGCCAAGGTGCCGGTAGGAGCGAATCCGGGACCTGGGCCGAACCCGAAGACGGGGACCCCGAGCCGGTCCCCGAGCACGTTGGCGGCGGGAGCGTGGTCGGGGTGGGTATGGGTGACGAGGATGCACTGCACCGAACGGCCGCCGACCCGGGCCACGACCTCGTCGAGGTGGGCCGGGATCACCGGTCCCGGGTCGATGATCAGGGTCCGGCCCGCCGAGGACACGAGGTACGTGTTGGTTCCGGGGCCGGTGAAAGGCCCGGGATTCGGAGCGAGGACCCGCTCAACCTGCATCACGATTCGCCTCCTCGGCCGCCCGTTGCACCCCGCCCATCCGGGCCGCCAGGATCGCCGTCGCCGCCGGATCGGCCGGGGCGTCGTACCCGGCTTCCCCCGGAAGCACCACCTTCAGTGATCGGTCGGCGGTGAGGTGGACTCGAGGGAGGATCGGCGTCACCTCCCGGACCGAAGCCTGCTCCAGGATCTGCTCCACCGTGGTGAAGCGGGCGAAATCCTCCAGGGTCCTGCGGGTCGGGAAGGGCAGCTCCCAGTCCCCGCCACCGGCACGGGCGAGGGCGACGCCGGGCGCCACGAACTCGGCCCGGTCCACCTCCTCCCCGTCGGGACGGGGCATCAGACCGTCGCCACCGGAGGCGACGAAGAAGCGAGCATCGAACCGGACCGGCATCCCTTCGGGGGTGATCCAGTTCGCCAGCGGTACGAGGCGGTCCGGGTCGAGCCGGACCCGGCGGCGAGCCGCCTCCCGGTACACCGCGGCCCCGCGCCAGCCGCCGCGGGCGACGAACGGCGGGTCGGCCAGCCACACCCCGGCTTCTTCGATCAGTTCCCGCAGCGCGGCGGCCCGCCACGGTCGGGTTCCGGCTCCGCTCGTTGCGAAGGCGTCGTGGTCGCTCTGCTCCACGGTCCCGCCGGGAAACACCCAGGCGCCGCCCATGAAACGGGCCGAGGCGGCCCGCCGCACCATGAGGACCTCGACGCCGTCGGGGCCGGGGCGGAGGAGGCAGATGGTGGCCGAGGCACGAGGGGTGCCGTTCACAGCACCGTCATGTGATTGCGGTAGCGGCGCAGACCCCACTGACGCAGCGCCTCCCGCACGCCGGGGACGAGGAGGGCCAACCCGACGGCGTCGGTGAGGAACCCGGGCGTGATCAGCAACGTCCCGGCGACGAGGATCATGGCGCTGTGGGCGAGGGGCCGGCCCGGGAACACCCCGGCGGCGAAATCAGCCCGCACTCGTGACCACTCGGCCCGGCTCTGGCGGGACACGAGAGAGGCACCGAGGATGGCGGTGCCGACCACCACCAGCAGGGTGGGCCCGAGCCCGATACGGCTCCCGACCACGACGAAGAGGGTGATCTCGACGATCGGGGTCACCACGAAGACCGTGAACAACAAGCTGGAGAGGCGCACCGTCCCGAGGATACCGGCCCGGGTGGGTTGCGCCACACGGTGGCACGGGGACCCCCGGCCCGCTTCACCGTGGCCGAGTTCCGTGACGCCATCGGGGCGAGCCGGCGTCAGGCGGTCCCGCTGCCGGAATGGCCGAACGCGCCGGGCTGGACGAGCCGGTCGGGTGACCTGCCGTCCCTCAGATGGAAGCCGCCGCCATCACCTGATGACGTTCCGCCTCGGTGAGCCCGCCCCAGATCCCGTACGGTTCACGGATCTGCATGGCGTAGCTGAGGCAGGGTCCTTTCACGGGGCACACGCTGCATATCGACTTGGCTCTCAACTCCCTCCGTTCCCGCTCGTCCTTCCGCTCCGCGGTACTCGGAGGGAAGAAGAGATGGGAGCGATTGCCACGACACAGTGCCACAGGTTGCCAAGAGCGATCGAGCGGAATCACTGGGGGGTCTCCTCCGCGGTTGCGTTGACGGAACGTACAACCGCAAGGAGAGACCGTAACGAAACGCGCGGTCCGGCGCCAGGAAGAAGCTACCGATTCGCGCTAGCTAGTCGCGAACAGGCCCGCCGTGGGGGGTCTGAGCAGGGCCCACGTCGAGCACGACACCGTCCACTCCGAGCACCACGATCTGTTCGCCCATGCGGATCCCGGCCGCCCGCCGCGACCGGGCCCTCCAGCGCGCCCCGTCGACCGACACGACCCCCTCAGGATCGAAGCCGCTCTCGGCGATCCCGGACCGCCCCACGAGGTGCTCGCGGCCGATGGTGGGTGTGGAGAAACGGGACCGGATGACGGTGGTGATGGCGAACATGAAGAAGAGGGCGACCCCGGCCACGATGAGCACGACCTGCCACCAGGCGGGACCGAACTGAGGATGGGCGGTGGTGAACCTCATGCCGCCCACGAGCAGGAGGGCGGTTCCCGAGAGGGACCGGATTCCCAGCTCGTTGCGCTGTAGGTCCCAGGTGGTGAGCGCCATCCCGCCGAGGAGCATCGCCACCGCCCACCAGCTCACCGGCAGGGTGGCGAGGCCGTAGCCCGCGAGGAAGAGCAGCAACGCCGCCACCGCGGCCGCGAGCCCCACCCCGGCGGCGTAGAACTCGAAGACGGCGACGGTGAGCCCGGCGAGCAGGAAGAACAGCGCCGCTTCCGGGTTCACCGCGAGACGGAGGAAGCGGGTGAGCAGGCTCGGCTTGAGGAAGTGCACCTCCACCGACGGGGTGATGATCTCGACGCCGGTGTCGCCGATCACGGTCTGGGACGTCTCGAGGGTGACGGGCCCGTCCGCCGTCTCCACCACCGTCCCGTCGAGACCGGCGATGAACTGACCGATCGACGGCACGACGACGTCGACGAAGGCCGGAGCGTCGGATTCGGTGACCTCGACGGATCGGTGGGCAAGGTCGAGGATCGCAGCGTCGGGCACGAGGATCGCAGTGTCACCTCGCTGCACGGTCGGGGAGGCGTACCCGATGCGAGCCCCAGGAGCGGCCCCGGCAATCGGCACCGCCGCCACCAGCTGGGCGGCGCCGCCGTAGGCAGTGGCCCCTGCCGGGCCGACCCACGCCACCACCGGGACCGGAGCCGCCTCGACCGCGTCGAGCAGAGCGGCCAGGTCGCCGGACGCCACCCCGGGGTTGTCGAGCTGGAACACGACGAGTTGGGCGTCACCGATCTCGAGCGTCCCGGCGAGGAAGTCGATGGCGCGCTGGTCGAGCGGGCCCCGCACGTCGGCCACCACCACCGGCCCCGCCTCCTGGGCAACGGCGACGAAGGCCGGCAGTACGAGGCCGGCGAGCAGGAACAAGGCGAGGAGGCGGATCCGCACAGCAGGGGGGATCATATTGGGATCGAGGCCCCAACCGACACACCCGCCTGGTCGGCGCCGCCGGTGCCGCCCCCGCGACGACCGCGGCGCTGGTGGATTCAGCGGCGATCTCCTAGCCTCCATCCCATGTCAAGAGTGCTGGTGGTCGCCGACGAACCCTGGGTCCGCAGCGAGGTCCACGCCGCCCTGACCGAGCCCGCCTTCACCCTCATCGACCACGACGATCCGAAGACCGCGGCGGCTCGTGCCTCCGACGAAGCGGTCGACGCGGTCATCACCGACCTCCAGGTCGGATCCATGGGTGGCATGGCAGTGACCCGCGACGTGCGCGATCGTGACGCTCGGGACGGCCGCGAGCTCACCCCGGTGGTGATCCTGCTCGACCGGGCCGCCGACGCCTTCCTCGCCAAGCGGGCCGGCGCCTCGGCCTGGGTCGCCAAGCCGTTCACCACAACCATGATCCGGGACGCGCTGGACCGGGCGACGGGAGGCTGACCGGCGCCTGAG
>CAYUDA010000098.1:0-6139 GCA_964443425.1 uncultured Acidimicrobiaceae bacterium | reverse complement strand
ATGGTGATCTCGAAGATGGCGAGCCCGATGATCACCGCCCCGACGAAGGCGAGGATGGTTTTCACGGCTCGAACTTGTAGCCGACACCCCACACCGTCTGCAGCCAGCGGGGATGGGAGGGGTCGTCCTCGATCTTCTGACGCAGGCGGCGGACGTGCACGGTGACGGTGGAGGGGTCCTGGTACTCCGAGGAGGAATCCCACACCTGCTCGAGGAGCTGGCCGCGCGAGAACACCTGGCGCGGGTTGGCCGCCAAGTGGGCGATGAGGTCGAACTCCTTTGGCGTCAACTCGACCGGCGCACCTCCGATGCTGACCTCGCGGGTCGCCCCGTCGACGATCAGGTCGCCGTATTCGACCCGCGTCGAGGGCGGTCCGGGCCGGGCCCGGCGCAACACCGAACGCACCCGGGCCGCCAGCTCCCTCGGCGAGAAGGGCTTGACCACGTAGTCGTCGGCTCCCAGCTCCAGCCCGAGCACCCGGTCCGGCTCCTCGGCGCGAGCGGTGAGCAGAATCACCGGCACCTCGCTGTGGCGGCGGAGGCGGTGCAACACGTCGAGCCCGTCGACCTCGGGCAGCATCACGTCGAGCACCACCAGGTCGGGTGCCGAGGTGGCGAGGGCGTCGAGGGCGGCCCGCCCGTCGGCGACGGCCGCCACCACGAACCCGTCACGCTCCAGGTAGGCGGTCACCACTTCGCGCACCATCGGCTCGTCGTCGACGACGAGCACTCTGAGGGGGCGCGAATCGCTGGCGGCGGCAGTTGACATGGGCGTCATCGTACGGCCCCCCGCCCGGGAACGGGACCAGCCCTGAGCCGATTTCACCGATTCTTCACGGGTCGATTGGCCGAGGAGGGTGGGAGTGACCCTAGGATTCCCCGGTGCACGTGCTCATCGCCACCACCGGCGTGCTGAGCCCTGATCCGGCCGTGGACTTCAGCGGCAAGCTGATTCGCGGCGGCGGCAAGGTGACCGTCACCACCGTCATCGAAGTCCCCCGCAGCTTCCTCGACGCCCTCCGTTCCGAGGGCTGGCATCCCCTTGACGAGAGTCACGGCGACGCCCACTCCGCCGACGACGATGCCCTGCTCGCCCGCTACGTCGAGGAGCGGGGCCGGCGCCTCACCGATCCGATCGTGACCGCCCTCAAGGCGGCCGGGATCGAAGCGAGTGCCATCTTCCGGGAGGGCGACGACCCGGCCCGCACCATCTCCCAACTCGCCGACGAGCTGGCCGCCGACGTGGTCGTGCTCGGCGCCACCCGCAAGATCTTCGACCAGTCCGCCTGGGAGAGCGTCTCGGCCCGGGTCATGATCGAGTCCGGCCGCCCCGTCCTCGTTCTCCCCCCGCCGCACCGCGACCCCATCCCCGACGACGCCGACGCGTCGTAGCCGCGCCGGCCGCTCAGACTCCGCCCAGGACGGCGAGCAGCATCGCCCGGGTCTGACCCACGAATGCCTCCGGATCGCTCCCGAGCAGCTCCTGCACCTCGCCGACCGGCCACCAGCGTGGATCGCGGGTCTCCCCCGCCACCGGCCGCGGCGTCCCGCGGGCGTAGCACTCAAAGACCACGTGCAGGGAGGGGTAGGCCCCCTCGAGCCCGGTCACCACCGCCACCGGCCGGGCGACGCCGTAGGCGCGGTGGACCGTCCCCCGGTGGCGCTCCACGGCAGCGGCAACCGCGGTCACCTCGAGGCCGGTCTCCTCCTCCACCTCCCTGGCCACCGCGACGTCGGGAGCCTCGCCCGGCCGCCAGCGCCCCCCGGGCACCTCGAGTCGACCCCGCACCGGCTCCCCGGGCTTGTCGCGCCGTTGCAGCAGCAGACGTTCCCGTGCCGGGTCGGGGTAGACGACGGCAGCGACGTTGGGAACCACCACCGCCTCGCCGTCCATCGACGGGACCGGCACCTCGCCCCACTGCTCACCCATCCACACCCGGTAGCTGCTCATCGCTCCTCTGCCTCCTCGACCCGGGTGTCGTGCGAGTCGTCGGCCAGCTTGCGGAACTGCGTCTGGTAGAGCGAGGCGTAGAGGCCTCCGTACGCCAGCAGCTCGTTGTGGGTGCCGGACTCCACCAGCTCGCCCCGCTCGAGCACGAAGATGCGGTCTGCCGCCAGGATCGTCGAGAGCCGGTGAGCGATGACGAGGGAGGTGCGCCCCTCCATCACCCGCTGCAACGCGTCCTGGATCAGGGCTTCGGCATGGGCGTCGAGGTGCGACGTCGCCTCGTCGAGGATGAGGATGCGGGGGTCCTCCAGCAGCACCCGTGCGATCGCCATGCGTTGCTTCTCCCCGCCCGAGAGGCGGTAGCCGCGCTCGCCCACCATCGTCTCCAGCCCGCGCGGCAGCGACGCCACCAGCTCGGTCAGGTTGGCGGCCTCCACCGCGGCGCCCAGCTCGGCGTCGGTGGCGTCTTGGCGGGCGTACCGCAAGTTGGCGGCGATCGTGTCGTGGAACAGGTAGGACTCCTGGGTCACCACCCCGACCGCCGCCGCCAGCGACTCCAGGGATACCTCCCGTACGTCGTGGCCGTCGATCGACACCCTCCCCCGGGTCACGTCGTAGAGACGGGGCACCAGGTACGTCGATGTGGTCTTCCCGGCGCCGCTGGGCCCCACCAGCGCCACCAGCTCCCCCGGCCGGATCCGGAACGACACGTCGCGCAACGCCCACCCGGTGCCGGCGGCGGGGCGATCCGGAGTACCGGCTTCGGTCACCTCCCGCCATCCGTAGCGCCGCACCGATTCGAGGCCATCCGACCCGCTCTCCCCGTAAGAGAACCAGACCCCGGCGAACTCCACCTCTCCCTGCACGTCGGCCAGCTCCACCGGATGCTCCGCCTCCTCGATGTCGTGAGGAAGGTCGAGCACCTCGAACACCCGCTCGAAGGACACCAGCGACGTGGCGAACTCGACTCGGGCGTTCGACAGGCCCGACAGCGGCCCGTACAGCGACGACAGGTAGGCAGAGAGCGCCACGATGGTGCCGATCGACAGCGATCCGTGAATGGCCAGCACCGCTCCGGTCCAGAACACCAGGGCGGTGCCGAGGGCGCTCACCACGCCGAGGGCCATGAAGAACCAGCGTCCGATCGTCGCCTGCCGCACCCCGAGGTCGCGCACGTATCCTGCCTGCTCGGCGAACCGGGCGTCCTCGTCACGGGTGCGCCCGAACAGCTTCACCAGCAGCGCCCCCGACACCCCGAGCGTCTCCTGCATGAGGGCGTTCATCCGGGCGTTGTGCTCCATCTGATCCCGGCGCACCTCCCGCAGCAGCCGCCCCACCCGCCGCGACGCCAGGATGAACAGCGGCAGGATCGCCACCGCCAGCAGCGTCAGCCGCCACTCCAGGTTCAGCATCACGATCATGGTGGCGACCACGGAGAACACGTTGGCGGCGAGGGTCACGAAGGTCCCGGTCACCGCCTGCTGGGCGTCGATCACGTCGTTGTTGAGCCGGCTCATCAGCTCCCCGGTGCGGGTGGCGGTGAAGAACCCGAGCGACATGCGCTGCAAGTGCCCGTAGAGCTGGCAGCGCAGGTCGAAGATGATGCCCTCACCGATGGCAGCCGAGGCGCGCCGCTGCACCACCCCGACGACACCGTTGATGATCGGGACCAGCACCATGCCGATGCCGAGCCAGGTGACCGCGGTCAGGTCCTTGTCGGGGATCGCCCGGTCGATGAGGCTCCGCATCAGCAACGGCGGCGCCAAGGTCAGTATCCCGATGACGACGATCGTCGCCAGCACCACCACGATCCGGGCCCGGTGGCGCAGGGCGTATCCGAGCACCCTCCGCAACAGCAGCCGGTCCATGTGGGGACGATCCTGCTTGTCGTCGTACCGAACGTACGACCACCAACCGCCGGAATGAAGGATGTGCCGACCTCCCCGATCTCAGCCGTCGCTCGCATCGGCGGCGGCGTCGGTGGCGGGAGGCGGCGGAAGCTGGCCGGCCAGCGGCGCCGCCGTCTCGGCCATCTGCTGGCACATCTCCTCCGCCACGCTGGTGCGGCAGAACAGCTCGTAGCGGTAGCTGCCTCGCACCCAGCTGAGGCTGAGGCCGTCGGGAACGATTTCGTTGCGGATCTCGCCGGCGCTCTCCCGGTCCGACGACGACGCCAGGCCCACTCGCAGCACCGCGACGTCGCCGTCTTCGATGCTGTAGGGCTCGACCTTCCACAGCCCGAAGGCGACCGAGGTCCCGGCGTCGAGGGTGGCCGACGCCATGTCGAAGACGAGCTGGCTCGTCACCCAGCCGACGTCGTCGGGCACGAGCGACGGGAACTCCACCGTCGGCACCGCGGCCGCGATCTCGGCCCGACTCGCCTGGATGTAGCGATTGGTCCGGTCACCCCGGCTCCACACGTCGGCGATCACCACAGAGGGGATCGGTACCGGGGTCGCCTCCCCCAGCTCGTCGTTGTACCAGGTCACGTCGGTGGCGCGAATCGCGCCCAGCGGCGCCGATTCGCCGTTGTCGACCACGATGGTGGTCGTGGTGGTGGTGTCCCCGTAGACGATCTCGCGGGAACGATCGCCGAGACCGTCGAGCAGCCCCTGGTCCCCGCAGGCCGCGAGCAGCAGCGACGTCGCCAGCAACACCCATGCCGCTCGTCTCACCGTGCCTCCACGCCGGGTCGTCCGGTGCCGCCGGCACCGCTCCAGCCGCGCAGGATACCGGTGGCGCCGCCCAACGCCCGCGATCGGTCCCCTCCCCGGCCGCTACCCTCCCGCCCCATGAGCCCGTCCCGCTCGATCCGGGTGCTCGACGACCGTGACGGCGTCCCGCCTCCACTCGATACCGGGATCGCCGCCGCCCTGCTGCAGCGAGCCTCCGAAGGTGCGGCGCCTGAAACGTTCCGGATCACGGCGCCGGGTCGGGTCGTCGCCTTCGGACGCCGCGACCGGCTGGCGCCGGGCTACTCGCAGGCGGTCGCCGCCGCCGAGGCGTCCGGTTTCGCCGCGGTGGAGCGGATCGCCGGGGGCCGGGCCGCCGCCTTCACCGAGTACACCCTCTCCTTCGGCTGGACGATCCCCGATCCCGATCCCCGCCGCAGCTTCCGGGAGCGGTTCGTCACCCTCTCCGACCTCATGGTGCGCGCCTTCGCCCGCCTCGGGGTGGAGGCGACCGTCGGCGAGGTCCCCGGGGAGTACTGCCCGGGGGAGTTCAGCGTCCACCACGCCGGGCGGCTCAAGCTGATGGGGGTGGGGCAACGCCTGGCGCGGCGAGCCGCCTACGTCGGCGGCGTCGTGGTGGTGGACCGGGCCGACCTGGTGCGCCGGGCGCTCACCGGGGTGTACGCGGCGCTGGAGCTGGCGTGGCGCCCGGAGACAGCCGGATCGCTCGCGGACGTGGCGCCCGACGTGACGGTGGCCGCGGCACGGCGTGCCGTGCTCGACGAACTCGCCGAGCTGGCGGAGCTGCAACCCGGCGTTCTCGACCCTGCCACCCGGGCTCTCGCCACCGAACGTGCCCCGCGGTATTTCCCGGCTGCCGGCTGAGGTCAGTGGGGGCCGGAACCGGCCGGGCTCGGGTCGAGGTGGGTGTAGGCCCCGGTGCGGAGGTGGCACGCGGCCTCGTGCCCCGACCCGTCCGCCACCGGCAGCATCAGCGGCTCCTCCACGTCGCAGATCCCCTTCTGGGCAATCGGGCACCGGGTGTGGAACCGGCAGCCGGATGGCGGGTGCAGCGGGCTCGGGATGTCGCCCTCCAGGATGATGCGGGCCCGCCGCAGGGTGGGATCGGGGATCGGGATCGCCGACAGCAGCGCCTGGGTGTAGGGATGGGTGGGACGGTCGAACAGGTCGTCGCGGGACGCCACCTCGACGATCTTGCCCAGGTACATCACCGCGATGCGGTCGCAGAGGTGCTCGACGACCGACAGGTCGTGGGCGATGAACAGCAAGGTGAGGTCGAGGGTCTGCTGCAGCTCCTTGAGCAGGTTGAGGATCTGGGACTGGATCGACACGTCGAGCGCCGACACCGGCTCGTCGAGGACCAGGAACCGCGGATCAACCGCCAGGGCGCGGGCGATCCCGATGCGCTGCCGCTGCCCGCCGCTGAACTCGTGCGGGAAGCGTCGGGCGTGGTAGGGCTCGAGGCCCACCATCTCGAGTGTCTCCCGCACCCGCGCGC
>CAYUDA010000097.1:0-6140 GCA_964443425.1 uncultured Acidimicrobiaceae bacterium | reverse complement strand
GAGGCGGAACGATGCCTGGTGTGCGCCCACCCCACCTGCATGGAGGGCTGCCCGGTCGGCGTCGACATCCGGGAGTTCGTGCGCCTCGTCGCCGAAAGCCGCTTCGACGACGCCGTCGGCGTCATCAAGCGCGACAACTCGCTGCCGGCGATCTGCGGGCGGGTCTGCCCCCAAGAGGAACAGTGCGAGGGCGCCTGCGTGCTCGCCAAGAAGTACCGCCCGGTCGCCATCGGCTACCTGGAGCGATTCGTCGCCGACCACGAACGTGAGCACGGCGGGCCCGACATCGTGCCGGTGGAGGTCAAAACGGGCAAGAAGGTCGCCGTCGTCGGCAGCGGCCCATCCGGGCTCGCCTGCGCCACCGACCTCATCAAGGCCGGCCACGACGTCACCGTGTTCGAGGCCCTCCACGAGCTCGGTGGGGTTCTCGTCTACGGCATCCCCCAGTTCCGGCTCCCCAAGGAGATCGTCCGCACCGAGATCGACCAGCTCGCCACGATGGGCGTGCAGTTCGAGACCAACGCGGTGATCGGCATGATCGACACCCTCGACGACCTGTTCGAGGTGGAGGGCTTCGACGCCATCTTCATCGGCGTCGGCGCCGGCCTGCCCCGGTTCCTCAACGTGCCGGGGGAGAACCTCATCGGGGTGTACTCCGCCAACGAGTTCCTCACCCGGGTCAACCTGATGAAGGCCTACGCCGAGGCAGCCGAGACCCCGCTGCTCGACCTGTACCGCAAGAACGTTGCCGTCTTCGGCGGCGGCAACACCGCCATGGACGCGGTGCGCACCGCCAAGCGCCTCGGGGCGGCCCGGGCCATGATCCTCTACCGGCGCTCCGAGGCCGAGATGCCCGCCCGCGCCGAGGAAGTGGAACACGCCAAGGCCGAAGGGGTCGAGTTCATGACGCTGGTGTCTCCCCTCGAGCTGGAGGGCAACGACGACGGGTGGCTCACCGGGGTCAAGCTGCAGCGCATGGAACTCGGCGAGCCCGACGACAGCGGACGGCGCCGCCCTCAACCCATCGAGGGCGACACCTTCGAGATGGACGTCGACGTCGCGGTGGTGGCGATCGGCAACAGCCCCAACCCCCTCATCCAGAAGACGGCACCCGACCTGGAGGAAACCCCGTGGGGGACCCTGGTCGCCGACCCGGAGACGGGACGGACCCCCAAGGTCGGCGTCTTCGCAGGCGGCGACATCGTCACCGGGGGAGCCACCGTCATTCTGGCCATGGGGGCCGGGCGGCGCGCCGCCGCCTCCATCTGCGAGTACCTCGACACCGGGATCTGGGAGAAGCCTGCCGAAACCTCCGAAGAAGGAGGGGATCCGGCTCCCTGATTCGCGGTTCGCGGTCAACTCGGCGCCCACCGCGGCCGATACGGCACGAGAAGCCGCGGCGGACGCGGGTTCCGATCGAGCGGCGACGAGCAGCCAGAGGTGTCGATGCAAGGTGAGCACACGCCCGGTGTGCCGGAGACGGCCGTACCGTCCGGGCCCCCACCGCTCGCGGGCACCCTGCCGCCTCGGCCCGCCGGGCGCTACGTCTTCGGACTCTGCCTGCTCGCCCTGGTCTCCATCATCGGTACCTTCCTCGTCTCCTACGCCCTCGGCCACCAACGCCGTGATGCCTCCGAGCTGAGCGGAGCCGCCGGCCAGATCCTGCTCAGCCGCCGGGTCGCCGACGTGGCCCGCGACCTCGCCACCGCCTCCGGGGACGCGGCGGACACCGCCGCAGGCGATCTCTCCCACGCCCTCGACCAACTCATCGCCAACCAGATCCCCTTCCAGCCTGCCGACGGCGTGACCGGCACCGGCAGCGGCGACCTGGAGGGGATGCGTGACGCGGTACTCCCCGACTACGAGCGTCTCGTCGGGCTCGGCGAACTGATGGTGGCCGCCCACGACGCCGGCGACCCGATCGACCCCGGCGACGCTGTCGCGGTGGAGACCGCCTCCAATCGCTACGCCGCCGGCATGGGAGCCATCGTTTCCCGGCTCGGAGGCGACGCCGAATCCCGCGTCGCCATGCTGCGCAACTTCGTGTTCGGGCTGCTGGCGCTGACGATCGTGTTGCTCGTCGCCGAGGGACTGTTCCTGTTCCGCCCCGCTGCCCGGACGATGCGCCGTCAATGGCGCATCCGGGACCGGGAGTACGAGGCGGCTCGCGAGGCCGACCGGCGCCGGATGAACTACGTGGCGCGATTCGATCCTCTCACCGGGCTCATCAACCGGGTGCTGTTCGGGGACCGCCTCCACAACGCCATCGTGCGCTCGCAACGGGACGGCGGGCTGGTGGCGCTCATGTTCGTCGACCTCGACGACTTCAAGACCATCAACGACCACTACGGCCACAGCATCGGCGACGAGCTGCTCCAGCAGGTGGCCCGCCGCCTCGTGGCGTCGGTGCGGGCCACCGACAGCGTCGCCCGCATCGGTGGCGACGAGTTCACCGTCATCCTCGAAGGCAGCCAGCGGGTCGAGGACGCCGGCCAGGTCGCCACCAAGATCCTGCGCACCCTCGAAGAGCCCTACCGGGTGCAGGATCGGGAGCTACGGGTCACCGCCTCCATCGGCATCGCCCTCTACCCGATCGACGGCGACGACGCCGAGGTGCTGCTGCGGGACGCCGACATCGCCATGTACAGCGCCAAAGCAGCCGGGATGAACACCTACCAGTACTTCACCCCCGAACTGCGGCTGCGCACCTCGGAGCGGCTCCGCCTCATCGACGGTCTGCGCCGCGCCCTCGAAGTCGACGATGGGCTCACCCTCGTCTACCAGCCCTGGGTCGACGTCACCACGGGGGCGGTGCGGGGAGTCGAGGCCCTGGCGCGGTGGGACCACCCCGAGCACGGGCTGGTGCTCCCGGAGCGCTTCGTCTCGGTCGCCGAGGAGACCGACCTCATCCTTCCCCTCGGGGAATGGGCGCTGCTCGAAGGCTGCCGCCAGCTCGCCGAATGGCACCGGGAGGGCATGGACGAGTTGGTGATGTCGGTGAACATCTCGGCTCGCCAGCTGCAGCGGGGCAACCTCGTCGAGGTCGTCGAGCGGACCCTCACCGACAGCGGAGTCGACGGTTCCCGGCTCTGCCTCGAGTTCAAAGAGGAGACCCTGCTGTCGGACGGCGCACTCATCCGGCGCACCCTGGAGCGGCTGCGGGGCCGGGGCGTCCGGATCGTCATCGACAACTTCGGCTCCGGCTACTCGTCTTTCAGCGAGTTGAAGGACCTCCCGCTGGACATCATCAAGATCGACCGCTCCTTCATCGACGAGTCGTTGACGCGCCACGGCACCGCCCGCCTCTCGGAGGCGATCATCGGGCTCGGTCGGGGTCTTGGCCTCGATGTCATCGCCGAGGGGGTCGAGACCTGGGAGCAGGTCGACCTGTTCACCCGGCTCGGCTGCGAGCTGTTCCAGGGCTTCTACTTCAGCAGGCCGATGCCGGCGTCCCGACTGGCGTCGATTCTCGAGCACGGGGTCGAGTCCATCGACGTCGCCGGGCACGATCGCAGACCCCCGCTCGGCTAGCCTCGCCCGGTTGGCGAGGGGAGCAGGCGACGGCGGCACCATGGCAGGAGATCGGCGATGGGGTGTTCCGCCGCCGCTATCGATCCTTCGACCTCAACGTCGGGCTCGTGCTCGGATCCGGCGGGGCTCTCGTCATCGACAGCCGCGAATCACCGGCCCGCGCCAGGGAGATCCGCCACGACCTCGCCCGTGTCACCACGGCTCCAGTCCGCTGGCTGGTCAACACCCACTGGCACTGGGACCACACCTTCGGGAACGGGGAGTTTCCCGGCGTCGCCATCTGGGGCCACCCCGAATGCCGTCGGGTCCTCGCCGAGCGGGGTGAGCAGACCCGGCAGCGGTGTGCCGAGTTGGTGCCGGCCGAGCATCGGGACGAGTTCGCCACCTTCCCGATCGTGCTGCCCGAGCACCTCTGCGCGGTGAGCGGGACCATCGATCTCGGGGACCGCACCGTCGAGCTGCGCTACCTCGGCCGGGGCCACACCGAGGGGGACCTCGTCGTCACCGTGCCCGGCACCGGAGTGCTCTTCGCCGGCGACCTGCTCGAGGAAGGTGCCCCTCCCTCCTTCGGCGACGCCTACCCGATCGCATGGGCTGTCACCGCGGCCCGACTCGCCGACATGATCACCGGGCCGGTGGTGCCCGGCCACGGTGACGTGATGGATCGCGCCGCGGTGGGTACCCAGGTCGATGAGCTGGAAGAGGTGGCCCGGCTCACCCGGGCTGCTGCTGAAGCCGGCATTCCTCCCGACGCCGTCCTCGATGACCCTGGGCCCTATCCGGAGGCGACGATGCGGGTGGCACGGAGCCGAGCTGCGATCGAGCTGGACGATCCCGGTGCGGACGTCGACGGAGTCGGGATCACCTAGCCTGACGGGCATGATCGATCCCCATCGCGTCTCCCTCGGGCTCGGCGTCGGCACCGCCCCGTCGCTGCGGCGGGTCCACCTGCTGGTGCGGGTCGCCCGCGCCCTCGGGTTCGACGCGGCCTGGACCGTCGACCACTTTCAGAGCTTCTACCCGACCGCGCTGTGGGACCGGGACTTCACCTGGATGGCGAAGCCGGGGACGAGCCCCCATCCCTACTTCGACTACCAGTCCCTCATCGGGCACCTGGCAACACGGGTCGGGCGTCTCCACCTCGGCGTCGGGGTGACCGAGCCGATCCGCCGCCACCCGGTGCTGCTCGCCCAGGCCGCGCTCACCTGGTCCCACCTCACCAAACGCAACCCGATCCTCGGGCTCGGCGCCGGAGAGAGGGAGAACATCGACCCCTACGGATTCGACTTCGACCGTCCCGTCTCCCGGCTCGACGAGGCGCTGCAGATCATCCGGCTCTGCTTCGACTCGGACGGCCCGATCGACTTCTCCGGCGAGTTCTTCGCCCTCGACAAGGCAGTGATGGACTTGAAGCCGGCCCCCGGCAACCGGCCACTGCTGTGGGTCGCCGCCCACGGCCCCCGCATGCTGCGGCTCACCGGCCGCTACGCCGACGGCTGGTACCCGACCCTGCCGATGACGCCCCAGGAGTACGGCGACGCCCTCGCCGTCGTCAGGGCCGAGGCCACCGCCGCCGGCCGTGACCCGGACGCCATCGTTCCCGCCTGGCAGGTCTTCACCGTCATCGGCCGTACCCCGGCGCATGCCCGGCGCCTGCTCGACTCCCGGTTCGTGCGTTTCATGGCGTTGCTCGGTCCCGCCACTACCTGGCGTCGCCATGGCCTCGACCACCCGCTGGGAGAGGGGTTCCGCGGCATGGTCGACTTCGTGCCGGAGCGCTACGGGAAGGCCGAGCTGGAGGCGGCGATGGCGCAGGTCCGTACCGATATCGTCGCCGAAACGGTGCTGTGGGGCACCCCCGACGACCTGCTGCGCCGCCTCGGCGACCACGTCGACGCCGGTCTGCGCCACATCGTCATGGCGCCCGCCTCGGCCGCGGTGTCGCGTCGCGACGCCGTCTACTCCCTGCGCCACATGGTGCGGATCCTCCACAAGCTGCGGGCCGCCGGGGTTCCCGGCGACGCCGCAGGCGAGCACTAGGGGTCCCCTGTGATCATCGCCCGTGATGTCGCGATCGAAGCCGGGGTGCGCCGGCTCGTCTCGGATGCCTCGTTCTCCGTCCACGCCGGGGATCGGATCGGCCTCGTCGGTCCCAACGGCGCCGGGAAGACGACGCTGTTGCGCACCCTCGCCGGGCAGCGCGAGCCTGCCTCCGGCTCGGTGCTGCGCAGCGGCATCGTCGGCTACCTGTCGCAGGAGGCGGCGCTGGAGGAGCCGGCCGACCGGGAGATGACGGCGCTGGAGCGGGTGCTCACCGCCCGCGACATCGGTACCTTGGAACGGCGCATGGAACAGACCCGGCGCGCCATGGAGTCCGTCGTCGGGGCCGAACGGGACCGCCTCATCCGGAGGTTCTCCCGCCTCGACGACGAGTTCACCGCCCGCGGCGGCTATGTCGCCATCGCCGAAGCGAAACGCTTCGCCTCCTCGCTCGGGATCGGAGCCGACGAGCTGGAGCAGGAGACGGGCACCATGTCGGGAGGCCAGCGCCGCCGCGTCGAGCTGGCGCGGATCCTCTTCGCCGAAACCGACGTGCTGCTGCTCGACGA
>CAYUDA010000096.1:0-6226 GCA_964443425.1 uncultured Acidimicrobiaceae bacterium | reverse complement strand
GCGGCGGGCAAGAGCGGCACCAAGAAGGCCGCCACCGCCAAGGCAGCGCCGAGCGAGGACGCCGCCCCCAAGAAGCGCCCTTCGAAGCCGAAGGTGCCGTTCGCGGTGGGGGACAAGGTCGTGTACCCCCATCACGGGGCGGCGACCATCATCAAGCGGGAGCGGATCGACTTCGCAGGCGAGCGGCACGACTACTTCGTGCTCGAGGTCGCAACCGACCAGCTCACCGTGCGGGTCCCCACCCTCAAAGCCGTCGACCTCGGCGTGCGCCCCGTCATCTCCAAGAACATGGCCCGCAAGGTCTTCGCCACCTTCAAGGACGAGCCGCAGGAGGCGGGTGCCAACTGGAGTCGCTGGTACAAGCTCCTCACCGAGAAGATCAACAGTGGCGACATCTTCCAGGTCGCCGAGGTCGTGCGGGACCTCACCTATGCCCAGCAGGTGAAAGGGATATCGCCCGCCCTCAAACGCATGCTGGCCAAGGCACGGCTGATCATCATCAGCGAGCTGCGGTTCGCCCTCGATCTCGACGAGGAGGACGCGGTGAAACGCCTCGATCGGGCCCTCCCCAAGGTCGAGGAGCCGGTCGAGGCCTGATTCCGGCCCGCGGCGGTAAGCTTCAGGGCCCGTCGGCACCTGCCGATCCGACTGAGACCAGGTAGCAATCCGGAGGACCCTGTGATCGTTGAAGCCGTCCGGCTGCTCGTCACGCTGGCGAGCACCGCCATCGGGCTCTCCGTCGGGCGCGCCATGCCCGGCTGGGTCAACGGCACGCCACCCGACCCTGATCCGTGGCGATTCTGGGGGGCCCTGGTCGGCGCCGGAGTCGGATACGTGCTGGGAGGCATGCTGGGACGCCTCGTCGACCGCAATCTCGACGCCGCCCCCCGTGTCGTGAAACAGGCGACCGGCCCGCAGCTCTTCGCCGGCGCCTTCGGTGTCCTCGTCGGCGTCCTGGTCGGTGTCGTACTGTCGCTACCTGCAGTGCTCATGCTGCCGCCGGTGGTTGGGTGGCCGGTCGGTGGGCTCGTGGTGTTGGTGCTGGCAGCCTTCGGGGCACGCCTCTTCTCGGCGCGGGCCCACGAGCTGCTGGCGCCGGGGATGACGATCGCCCAGGGGGCCAGAGCCGCCGAAATGGGCGGCGAGGCCAGCGGGTACCTGGTCGACAGCTCGGCCGCCATCGACGGCCGCGTTCTCGAGCTGGCTCGCTCCGGTCTGGTTCGCGGCAACTACTGGGTGCCGACCTTCGTCGTCGACGAGCTGCAAGCGGTGGCGGATGCCGCCGACCAGAGCAAGCGGCGCCGGGGACGTCGCGGCCTCGACGTACTCGACGCCCTTCGGGACGTCCCCGGGGTCGGCGTCAGCGTGCTGGAGGACACCGTCCCCGAACAGAACGAGGTCGACGGCAAGCTACTCACCCTCGCCCTGCGCCTCGACGCCTCGCTCATCACCACCGACCACAACCTGGTCCGCTCCGCCGAGCTGCGTGGGATCACCGTGGTCAACCCGCACGCCCTCGCCGAGGCGCTGCGTCCGGTGGTGGTGGCCGGCGACACGGTGGAGATCCGCATCGACAAACCCGGAACGGAGGCTGGTCAGGGCATCGGCTACCTCGACGACGGCACCATGGTGGTGGTGGCCGACGCAGCCGCCAACGTCGGTGACACCGTCGAGGTGGAGGTGGCGAACATGGTGCGCACCACGGTGGGTCGCATGGTCTTCGCCCATCTCCTCCCGTGAGCATCTGGGCCGTCCTCGTCGCCGCCGGAGCCGGGACCCGCTTCGGCGGCCACAAACAGCTGGCGGTGCTGGGGGACCGGCCGATGTGGGAGTGGTCGCTCGCCGCCCTCCACGACGCCGGCATCGACGACGTGGTCGTCGTCGGTCCGGTGCCGGGTGGGATCCCGGGGGGACCACGGAGGCGCGACTCGGTCGCGGCCGGCCTGGCAGGGGTTCCGCCCGAGGTGGACCACGTGCTGGTGCACGACGCAGCCCGTCCCCTGGCGAGCCCGGACCTGGTGCAGCGGGTGGTGGAGCGGCTCCTGATGGACGACGCCGATGGCGTCATTCCGGTCGTGCCGATCACCGACACCTTGAAACGGATCGAGGAGCACGTCGTGGTGGCCACCGTCGACCGGGGCAGGCTGGCCGCGGTGCAGACGCCCCAGGGATTCCGCGCCCGGTCATTGCGGCGTGCCCATGACGAGGTCGAGGGGGACGCCACCGACGACGCCTCCCTGGTCGAGACGTGGGGCGGTACCGTGGTGACCGTCGCCGGGGAGGCTCACAACCTCAAGGTCACCTTCCCTGACGACCTGGCCGTGGCGCAGGCGCTGCAGGCATTCGACCGAGATGAGTGAGCGGGAGGACGCGATGCGGGTCGGTTGGGGATACGACGCCCACCGGATCGGTGGCGACGGGCCCATGGTCCTGGGCGGGGTCGCGGTCGAGGCCGGCAGGGGAGTGATCGGGACCTCCGACGGCGACGTGGCGCTCCATGCCCTCGCCGACGCCCTGCTCGGGGCGGCCACCCTCGGCGACCTCGGCGTGCTCTTCCCCTCCTCCGATCCCCGCTGGGTGGGGGCCGACTCCCGGGACCTGCTGGGGCGGGTGGCGACGGCGGTGCGGGAGGCCGGGTTCGTGGTGACCTCGGTCGACGTCACGATCGTCGCCGAGACGGTACGGGTGGCGCCGCACCGCGAGGCGATGCGGTCGACGATCGCCGGAGTGCTGGGACTCGAGCCCGCACAGGTCTCGGTGAAGGCGACCACGACCGACGGCATGGGATTCCTCGGCCGCGACGAGGGGATCGCGGCCGCCGCGGTGGCGGTCCTCACCGCCGGCTGAGCCGCGGACGAGCCGAAGTCCCTGATCCGGGTAGCATCGGCCCCATGACGGCAGCACTGACGCGCGCGCTGACCCTCGTGGTGTGGAGCCTGGCGTACGCCTGCTGGGTACCGGAGCGACCAACACTGCTGTTCGATCCCGTCGCCGGCACCGCCACCGCGACCGTGCAAGCGCACGATTCTCCGACGGAGGCCCGCCGCCGCCGCTGGCTGGCACGCCGCATCGCCTCGCCGCCGGCGTTGCTCCTCGCCACCATCCCCTAGCCGGCCGCCCGGCCGGCGCTTCGCTTCACCGCCCCGCCCGATCGCGGCGCGAAGGTGATCCATCCTGTGAGGAGTTCGCATGTCCCTGCTGTCCCGGCTGCTGTCGGTGGGCGCCGACCGGCCACTGCGCCAGCTCGAAGCCGACCTCGGCGAGGTGAATCGCCATGCCGCCCGCCTCGCCTCCTCCACCGACGCCGAGCTGCAGGTCGAGGCGGGGCGGATGCGGCGCGCCGCCGGGGAGGCGGAACCTGCCGCCGGGAGCACCGAGTCCCTGCTCGCCCTCGCCGTGGCGCGGGAAGCGGCCCGGCGGGTGATCGGGCAGTACCCGTTCGACGTGCAGATGCTGGGGGCGGCGGCCCTCGCCCGCGGCTGGGTGGCGGAGATGCAGACCGGCGAGGGGAAGACGCTGGCGGCGGTCCCGGCCGGCTTCGGGTACGCCCTCACCGGGCGCGGCGTCCACATCGTCACCGCCAACGAGTACCTCGCCACCCGGGATGCGGCTTGGATGGGCGGCATCTACCGGTTCCTCGGGCTCACGGTGGCGGCCGTCACCGCCGCCATGCCCGCCGGCGAGAAGCGCGCCGCCTACCGGTGCGACGTCACCTACGGCACCGCCCGCGAGCTCGGCTTCGACCACTTGCGCGATCAGCTCGTTCCCCGCCGCCGTGACCGGGTGCAGCGGGAGCACTGGTGTGCCGTGGTCGACGAGGCCGACTTCGTGCTCCTCGACGAGGCCCGGGTTCCCCTCGTGGTGACGGGGCGAGCCGAGGAGGAGGCCGCGGCCCGGCATCGCGACGCCGCCGCGGCGGTGGGGCACCTCGTCCCGGGTCGGGACTACCGGGTGGACGAGGAGAAGCGCATCGTGTGGCTGACGCCGGCCGGGGCGGGCGCGGTGGAGTCCCGCCTCGGGGTCGACCTCTACGCCGAGGGCAACGAGGACCTGGTGGCGCACCTGCAACTGGCGCTGCGGGCCGCCGGAGTGCTGCATCGGGACCGCGACTACGTCGTGGTGGACGACCGGGTCGAGATCGTCGACGAGTTCACGGGTCGGGTGACGCCCGGTCGCCGCTGGGCCGAGGGCCTCCACCAAGCGGTGGAAGCCAAGGAGGGCGTCCCGATCCGGGTGGAGGCGGCGCCGCTGGCCCAGATCACCACCCGCAGCTACTTCGGGCTCTACCACCACCTGGCCGGGATGACCGGCACCGCCGCCCGTGACGCCGCCGAGCTCGCCGACGCCTACGGATTGCCGGTGGCGGTCATTCCCCCCAACCGGCCGGTGATCCGGCGGGACCACCCCGACGTGGTGTACGCCACGGCGGAGGCGAAGTACGCCGCCGCCGTCGCCGAGATCACCCGATGTCACCAGCGGCGCCAGCCGGTGCTGGTGGCGACCCCGTCGGTGCGCCACTCCGAGTACCTCAGCCGGTTGCTGGCGGCCTGTGGCATGACGCACACCGTGCTCAACGCCAAGCAGGACGCCGCCGAAGCCGCTGTGATCGCCGCCGCCGGCCGCCCCGGGGCGGTGACGGTGGCCACCAACATGGCCGGGCGCGGCGTCGACATCATGCTCGGCGGCAACCCGCCCGTCCTCGCCGCCGAGGAGCTGGAGCGAGGCGGGATCGATCCAACGGGCCCGGCCGGGAAGGCGGAGCTGGCCCGGGTGGAGCGCGGGTTCGTCGCTTCGTGCCGGGCCGACGGCGACCTCGTCCGCTCCCGCGGTGGCCTGTACGTGCTCGGGGTGGGGCGGCAGGAGAGCCGCCGGGTCGACGACCAGCTGCGGGGGAGGGCAGGCCGCCAGGGCGACCCGGGGGAGAGCCGCTTCTGCCTGTCACTCCAGGACGACCTGGTGGTGGTGTTCGGCCCGGAGGACGATCCCGCCGCCCGCTACCTCGCCGCCGGGGAGCTCGGCCCGCTGACCGATCCCCGAGCCAACCGGATCGTCACCGTCTCCCAGGCCACGGTGGAGCGGCGCAACCGGGATCTGCGGGAGCACACCCGCACCTTCGACGAGGTCATCGACCACCACTACCGGGCGGTGCGCCACGCCCGCGATCGCCTCCTCGACGGCCGGGACCTCGGTCCGTGGACCGTCGAGAAGCTGGCCGAGCATGCCGCCGCCCTGGGCGGGGCAACTGCACCGGCGGAACGCTGCCGGCGCCGGGAGCGGGAGTGCGGCGGTCCCGCCCTGTGGTCCGAGGTGCAACGCCAGGTGATGCTGGCGGTGCTGGGGCAGGCGTGGAGCGACTACCTGGTCGACCGGCGCGAGATCCGGCGCTGGATCAACTTCGTGGCCTTCGGGGGCCGCTACCCGATCACCGAGTGGCGCCGCCATGCCGAGGGCGGGGTGGCGGAGCTGTGGCACGCCGTCGAGGTCGGGTACCTGCGCCACCTCTTCCTGGGGCGGATCGAAGAGGCGGAGCGGCAGGGGGCGCCAGCGCCGCAACGTCCGCCCCCGCCCGCCGGCGTGCCGCGATCCCACCCCACCCCGCCGCCACCGGGCGCCCAGCTGCAGCCGCCGGAGGAGGAGACGGCCCGGGCCCGCGGCGGGGAACCGCGCGCCGTCTGGCGGCGGGTGGCCGAAGGGGTGCTCGGCGCCGACTGGCTGCAGGGCTTCGCCGGCCCCGCCTTCGAGGAGATCGTCGTCAGCCTCGACGACGCCGGGGCGGCCCCGCCGGACGCGGCGGCCATCGTCGACCTCGACCCGGACGATCCGTCCCGGACCGTGATCTCCGTCAACTGCCGGTGACGCTCTCCACGGCCCGGCGCGCCAGCCGCGGGTCGTTGGAGACGATCCCGGCGACGCCGGCGGTGGCGAGGCGGGCGATCAGCGCCGGATCGTCGACGGTCCACACGATCACGCCGAGCCCGAGGCGGGTCGCGATCGCCACCGCGGCCTCCGGGTCGGCGGTGAGGTCCCCGTGGTGGGGGAGGACCCAGCGGTGCCCGGCGGCGGCCACCGGAGGGGAGTCGCGCTCGGGAACCCAGCCGGGGACGAAGAGCTGTCCGGTGGGGATGGAGGGCGCCACCTGCCGCATCCGCGCCAGGGTCGCCGGATTGAACGAGGAGACCAGGATCCGCCCGGCGACGTCGTGGCGTTCCGCCCATGCCGCCACCGC
>CAYUDA010000095.1:0-6273 GCA_964443425.1 uncultured Acidimicrobiaceae bacterium | reverse complement strand
TTCCTCCACCCACATCAGCAAGGAGACACCATGACCACCGGCCTCAGCGCCCCGACCCACCGGCTCACCCGTGACCCGGACGCGCGGCGCTACGACGACATTCGCCAGCTGCTCCCCGATGTCGACAACCCGACGCCGCTGGTCCGTGTCAACCGGGTCGTACCCGAAGGCGGCCTCGAACTGTTCCTCAAGCTCGAATGGCTCAACCCGTTCGGCTCGATCAAGGACCGGGCGGCCGCCTACCTGCTCGATGGCATGGCCGAACGCGGCGAACTCGACGGCAAGGAGCTGGTGGAGGCCTCTTCGGGGAACACCGCAATCGCCTTGGCGGCCCTGGCCGCGCTGCAAGGCATCAAGCTCACCGTCACCATTCCCGACGAGGTGCCCACCGAGAAGCAGATCATGCTCCGCATGCTCGGCGCCGACGTGTGGGCGACGCCCGACGACCTCTGCCCGGCGGACCATCCCAAGGACGGAGCCATCGCCCTCGCCCGCTCCCTGGCGGCCAGCGGCAACGGCGAGCGGTACGCCATGCCCGACCAGTACGAGAACCCCGACAACGTCAAGGCCCATTACGAGACCACCGGTCCCGAGATCTGGCGCCAGACCGACGGACGGGTCCGCTACTTCTTCGCCGGCTTCGGCACCACCGGCACCATCACCGGCGTCGGCCGCTACCTCAAGGAGCAGGACCCCTCGATCCAGATCATCGGGGTCGAGCCGCAACGGGGCCACCGACTCCCCGGACTCAAGAGCTTCCAGGAGGCGAAGCAGCCGGGGATCCTCGACTGGGACGTCATCGACGAGGTGGTGCGGGTCGACGACGATCCCGCCTACGCCGTCACCAAGCGGCTCCACCGCGAGGAGGGACTCATCGTCGGACCGTCGACCGGGGCCGTCGTCCACGCCGTCAACGAGTACGGCGCCGGCAAGGAAGGGATCGCGGTGGGCATCTCACCCGATTCGGGAGCCAAGTACGCCAGCTACTTCGCCGACTTCCTCGGCGACGAGGGCCTGCCGACCACCTGACCACGAGGAGAAAGCCATGACCCCACCCATCGACTCCTCCCGCATCGCCAGCACGCTCGACACCAGCGGCCTGCTGTGCCCACTGCCGGTGTACAAGACCGCGCTGGCGCTCAAACAGATCGAACCGGGCGAGGTGCTGGAGGTCGTCTGCACCGATCCCGGCTCGCTGGAGGACATCCCGGCGCTGGCCCGGCAGCGGGGCGACGTGCTGCTCGGCGTGGAGGAACGGGGCGACACCCAGGTGTTCTGGCTGGAGCGGGGAGGTGCCGGATGACCGGCGCTGCGTCCCCCGTCACCGAAGCCTCCTCCCCGGGCGCCGAGGAGGAACCCCACCGCAAGCGCTTGGCGCTGGTGGCATCGAAGGGCACCCTCGACCAGGCCTACCCACCCCTCATCCTGGCGACGACCGCCGCCAGTCTGGGCTGGGAAGTGGGCATCTACTTCACGTTCTACGGGCTGGACATCCTCCATCAGAAGCGCTTCCGGAAGCTGAAGATGGCGTCGCTGGCGAACCCGGCCGGCCCGATCAAGATCCCCAACCTGCTGGGCGCGGTGCCGGGGGCCACCGCCGCCGCCACCAAGGTGATGAAACGGTGGATGAAGCGGTCCCGGATGCCGGACATCCCCGAGTTCATCGAGATGGCCCGGGGTCTCGACGTCACGTTCTTCGCCTGCGCCACCACCATGGGAGTGATGGGCGTCGAGGAGACCGATCTCATCGAAGGCTGCAACGTGGCCGGCGCCGCCGCCTTCCTCGACTTCGCGGCCGGGGCCGACGTGCAGCTCTTCGTCTAGCCGCTCACCACGATGAGGCCGGCCCGGCCGCGGCGGCGAGGCGGGGCGCCGCCTCCAGGAACCGCCGCTCGACCCGGAGCAGGACGCGGCGAGCCGTCCGGGCCGACAGCGCTGCCGGGACCGTGCGCAGCACGATCCCGACCCGGGTGCGCGGCCCCCGCCACGGTGCGACCCCGCAACGGCGGGCGCAGCTCCGGTAGTGGCGGTCGGTGAAGAGCAGCATCATCACCGCCGCCGCCCTGGTCCCGGGTCGGTGAAGCCCAAAATCCTCGAAGACCCGCCGGTAGGCGGGGGCGCGCTGCAACGCCATGGCGGTCAGTTCCGCCCGCACCTGCCGGACGGTGCGGTCACGGTCCGTCGCGCCGGCGCCGCCCCCGAGAAACGGAGCCAGTGCCGGGTGGTAGGCGATCCCGCGCCCCAGATCCCGCTCGATGTCGCGGGTGATGTTGGCGAGCTGGATCATCTCCCCCACCGTCATGGCGTCCCGTCGCATCCCGGGTCGGAGGTCGCCGTCGCCGAGCACCTGGACCGCGAACACGGCCGGATTCCCGATGACGTTGCGGCAGTAGCGGGCCACTTGCTCCTCGTCGGCGAACACCCCGCCCTGGGTTGCCAGCACCTTCGTCGACCACGCCATGCCGTCGGCCATGGCGCGGATCATGGCCGCGGTTGCCTCGCGGGTGCGCGGCGGCAGGGTGCGGTAGACGGCGTCGACGTGGTGGCAGCGGTCCACCAGCAGGAGGTGGACCCGGTCCCGATCGTCGCCGGCGAGGGTCGCCGGAATCGGGGTCGGCGCCGGCATGGGATCCGTCTCGAAGCGGGCGGCGAAGGCGCCGAGCTGCGCCACCCGGGCATCCACGTCGGGGAAGAGGTCCTCGTAGGTGTCGAGCATCCTGCCGTAGAGGTACCCCACCGCCATGGCGCGCGCCTGCGGTGGGGGGAGGACCACGATGCTGGCGGCGAAGCTGCGGGCGGCGTGCGGCAGCACCCGCCACACGAACCGCTCCGGGTCTTCCTCGGCGGCGAGAGCGGCGAGGTTGGGGCTGGCGCGGCGCGCCATCAGCCCACCGATGACGAGGAAAGGGCGGAGCCGGGCGAGACGGGCGAGCATGGGCTGCCACGGTAGTGCGACGCGAAGTGCCACATCTCGCCAGATCCCCCTTCGGCGGCGTCCCCCCTCCCTCCTCTCGTCCCTCCTGATCCCAGGGGGGACCGGCCCACGAAGTGCGTCGAAGGGGCCTCGACCCCCGCAAGCCCGCACCGCGGACCCCTCTCCCGACGAGCCGGGGCCGTCCCACGAGGCGCGGTGGTCCCGAGCGGGAGGGACCTTCGGCCCCTTTCGAATCCGGCGTCGCGTGTCAGTCTTTAGGTGTGCCTGAACAAATACCCATCGCAGTTGAAGGTGCGCCTGACCTTCTCACCTCCGAGAGCGAGCAGATGTACCTGATCACGGTTGCCCGCGCCGCCGAGGAAGGCACCTCGGGACCGGTGCCGGTCGGCACCGTGGCCGCCGCCCTCGCGGTGTCGGTGGCTTCCGCCAACGAGATGGTGCGCAAGCTGGCGGGCCGCGGCCTCCTCGAATACCTCCCCTACAAAGGGGTCGAGCTGACCGCGACCGGGCAACGCATCGCCGGCACCGTGCTGCGCACCAGACGGTTGTGGGCGACGTTCCTGGTGCAGCACCTCGGGTTCTCCGCCCTCGAAGCCGACGCCCTCGCCTGCCACTTCGAGCACGTCACCCCACCCGACGCCGTCGCCCGCCTCGCCGCCTACCTCGGCGATCCCGCCGCCGGGCCCCTCGGCAAGCCGATCCCGCCCGGAGCCGGTGCTCCTCCCCGGCGGAGCACGAAGCCGCTCAGCGAGGTTTCGGTGGGGACGTCGGCCGAGATCGTCACGATCGGCGTCGCCGGGAGCGCCGGTGAATTCCTGGCTGCCGAATCACTCACCCCCGGCACCATCGTCACCGTCCAAGCGGCCGGGGCTTCAGGCCTCCTGCTCGAAGCCGCCGGGCACCGGGTCCATCTCTCCAACGACATCGCCGCCGCGGTGGCGGTGACGGAAGCCGATCGAGATGCGACCGCGTAGTGAACGGCACGCCACCGACCCGACGCGGACCCGACGCCACGGCTTCCGGCGCCACGGTCTCCCCCACCACGTCGCCGGGGCGACGCTGACGCTCGACTCGGTCGGCAACGGCCGCCGGGTTCGCGTCGTCCGGGTCCACGGGGGGCGCCGACTGGTCCACCGCATCGCCACCCTCGGGCTCGTCCCCGGCGCGGTGGTGACCGTGCTGCGCAACCGGGGACCGGCGATCGTCTCGCTGCGCGGCACCCGGATGGTGATCGGGCGGGGCGCGGCGCTGGCGATCGAGCTGGAGGAAGTCGACGAATGAGCCCGGTGATCGCCATCGCCGGGTGCCCCAACGCCGGGAAGACGACCCTCTTCAACCGGCTCACCGGAGCCAGCCAGACCGTCGGTAACTGGCCGGGCCACACCGTCGACCGCCACGAGGGCGCCTTCTCGGTGGCGGGACGGAGTTTCCGCGCGGTGGACCTCCCCGGCACCTACGGTCTCGTCGCAGTTTCCGCCGAGGAGTCGATTGCCACCGGTTTCCTGTGCCGGGAGCGCCCCGCGGTGGTGGTCACCGTCATCGACGCCACCAACCTGTGCGCCGGGCTGCACTTTGTGGCGCAGGTGGCCGAAGCCGGGTTGCGCCAGGTCGTCGCCCTCAACATGTCGGACGTCGCCGACCGGCGTCACATCGCCATCGATGTCGACACCCTCGCCACCCGGCTCGGCGTCGAGGTGGTGCGCACCGTGGCCCGCCGCGGGGATGGCGTCGACGAACTACAGGACGCCATCGCCGCCGCCGCGGCCGCTCCCACCCCCACTCCCCTGGTGCTCGATTACGGCCCGGTGGTGGAACGCCACCTCGGCGGCCTCGTCGAGACTGTGGTCACCCATCCCGCCATCGTCCGGTTCGGCCCGTCCCGCTGGATCATGCTCCAGCTCCTCTCCGGCGACGAGCAGGTCACCGAGGCCGTAGCGGAAATCCCGGGCGGGGACGAGGTGCTGGCAACGGCCGCCGCCACCCGCCACCAGGTCGCCGCCGAACTCGGGTTCGACGTCGAGACCGCCCTCGCCGGGCGCCGTCTCGACCGGGTCACCAAGTTGCTCGACGAGGTCTCCGGCCCGGCCCGTCCCGGCTCCGCCTGGCCCGACCGCATCGACCGGGTCCTCACCCACCAGGCGTGGGGACTCCCCGTGTTCCTGGCGGTGATGTGGATCGTGCTCCGGGTCACCGCGGACGTGACGGCGCCGTTCCTCGGTTGGATCGACGCCACGATCTCGGGCCCGGTGAGCCATTGGGTGTCGGCCCTGCTCCAAGCGCTCTCCCTCGACGGCACCTGGATCGAGGGTCTGGTGATCGACGGCATCATCGCCGGGGTCGGTGGCGTGCTGGTGTTCGTGCCGGTGCTGTTCGGTCTCTATCTCATGCTCGCCCTGCTGGAGGACTCCGGCTACATGGCTCGGGCCGCCGCGGTGATGGACCGGGCGATGCGGGCCGTCGGCATCCCCGGCAAGGCATTCCTCCCGATGATGGTGGGCTTCGGATGCACCGTGCCCGCCATCTACGCCACCCGCACCCTCGACTCCCCCCGCGACCGGCTCCTCACCGGGCTCCTCACCCCGTTCATGTCGTGCGGCGCCCGGCTCCCGGTGTACGTGCTGCTCGCCGGGGTCTTCTTCACCGGACAACGCAGCACCGTGGTGTTCGCCATGTACCTGCTCGGGATCGCGGTCGCCGTCCTCATCGGGCTGCTCCTGTCGAAGACGGTGCTGCGCGAGAGCGAGCCGGCGCCCTTCATCATGATCCTCCCCGAGTTCCGCCTCCCCAACGCCCGCACCGTCTGGGCCCTCGTCACCCAGCGCACCCGGGCCTTCGTCAAGGGCGCCGGCACCGTCATCCTCGCCGCCAGCGTCGCCGTCTGGTTCCTGCTCGCCATCCCCCTCGGCGGCGGCGGGGGGTTCGGGGACACCGACGTCGAGCACAGCGCCTTCGGCGGGGTCAGCAAGGCGGTGGCCCCGGTTCTGGCCCCGGTCGGCTTCGGCGACTGGGAGCAGTCCGGGGCCCTGCTGAGCGGATTCGTCGCCAAGGAGGTGGTGGTGAGCACGATGGCCCAGCTCTACGTCGTCGAGAAGACCACCAACGAGACGGCAGCGGCCGGGTTCGGCGAGGACCTACGCCAGATCGGGACGAGCTTCGTCGCCGCCGCCGCCGACACGCTGCGGGCCGTTCCCGGCGTGGTGGGCCTCCACTACGTCGATCTGCAGGACGACTCGTCGACCGGCCTGCAGTCGGCGATCCGTTCCTCCTTCGACCGCGGCAGCGGCGGCCACGCCGCCCTCGCCGGGTTCGCCTTCCTCGTCTTCGTGCTGCTCTACACC
>CAYUDA010000094.1:0-6273 GCA_964443425.1 uncultured Acidimicrobiaceae bacterium | reverse complement strand
GATCGCTTACGAGCGGGAGGCGTTTCAGGACATCCGGGGCATGGCCGACGTCATCATCGACACCACCGACCTCAATGTGCACGAGCTGCGCAAACGGCTCGAGGAGGCGTTCGCCGAGGCGCTGCCGGAGCGGCAGATGCGCATCGACGTGACCTCGTTCGGATTCAAGCGGGGCGTACCGAGTGTCGTGGACCTGCTCTTCGACGTCCGGTTCCTCCCCAATCCCCACTGGGTCAACGAACTCCGGCCCCTCACCGGCCTCGACGGCCCGGTGCGGGCCTACGTGCTCGGTTCAGACGACGCGAGCGCCTTCATCGAGAAGGCGATCGACCTCCTGAGGTTCCTGGTGCCCCGCTACGAGGCGGAGGGGAAGGCCTACCTCACCATCGGGGTGGGCTGCACCGGAGGGCGCCATCGGTCGGTGGCGGTGGCCGAGGAGATCGGCCGCCTCCTGCGCGACCAGGGCATCGACGTCACGGTTCGGCACCGGGACCGCAGCGTCGGGACGACGGGCTGATGCGGCCCCTCGGTGCGGAGCCCGAGGCCCTACTGGAGGAGGTGACGCTGGAGCGGCAGGGCCCCCGGGTGGTGGCCATCGGCGGCGGCAAGGGTCTGGCTCAGGTGCTGCGGGCCGCCTGCCGCTACGCGGGGACGATCGAGGCGGTGGTCACCGTGGCCGACGACGGGGGCTCGTCGGGCCGGCTCGCCCCGGCCCTGGAGATCCCTCCGCCGGGGGACATCCGCAAGTGCCTCGTCGCCCTCACCCCGCGCGACTCGGTGTGGCGACGGCTCTTCGAGTACCGCTTCGAGGAGTCCGACGTCGGTGGGCATTCGCTGGGAAACCTCATCATCGCCTCGCTGGCGGATTTGGAGGGAGACTTCGAGGCGGCGCTACGAGCCGCCGAGCGGCTGCTCGGGTCGGTGGGTTCGGTGATCCCGGCATCGGCCCAACGGCTCCGCCTCGAGTCGACCATCGACGGAGAGACGGTCCACGGCCAGGTGAACCTGTCGTTGCACCGGGGGACGGTCGAGGAGGTGCGGCTCGTGCCGTCCGACGCCACCGCGAGTGAGCGTGCGGTGGTGGCGGTCGCCGGTGCCGACCAGATCCTGCTCGGTCCCGGGAGCCTCTACACCTCGCTGATCGCCACCCTCCTGGTGCCGGGTCTCGTCGACGCCATCAACCGGTCCGAGGCCCGCCTGGTACTGATCGCCAACCTCACGACCCAGGACGGGGAGACCCTCGGCATGGATGGCGCCGACCATCTCGAGACCTTGGTGCGGATGACGGGGGTGCGTTCCCCGGGTGCTATCGTCGCGAACAGGTCGACAGTCGACGTCTCGCCCCCGGTCGAGGCGCTACGGGTCGACGCGGACGTGATGGCGACGTATGGGGTCGACGTGGTGTCCGCGGATCTCGTGGAACCGTCGTCCCGCCCGGCTCGGCACGATCCGGCGCGACTCGGCGCCGTGCTGAGCGGGCTGATCTCGAACTGATCCATCTCCTCGAGAAGGGTGAAATGCGATGAAGGTAGCCATCAACGGCTTCGGACGCATCGGCCGGAACTTCCTCCGGTCGGCCAAGAAGCGGAACGCCGATCTCGACATCGTGGCGGTGAACGACCTCACCGACGCCGCGACTCTCGCCCACCTTCTCAAGTACGACTCGGTGCATGGGCGCTTCGGCGGCAACGTCGTGGTCACCGGTGACGGCATCGACGTCGACGGTGACAGCTTCAAGGTCTTCGCCGAGCGCGATCCGGAGAACCTCCCGTGGGCCGACCTCGGGGTCGAAGCCGTCATCGAGTCCACCGGCATCTTCCGCACCCACGACACCGCCTCCAAGCACCTCACCGCCGGGGCCAAATGGGTCGTGGTCAGCGCTCCGATGAAGGACCCCGACGTCAACGTGGTCCTCGGCGTCAACGACGACGATCTGGACCCGGCCACGCACAAGATCATCTCGAACGCCTCGTGCACCACCAATTGCGTGGCGCCGATGCTCAAGGTACTCCACGACGCCTTCACCATCGAGCGGGGCATGTTCACCACGGTGCACGCCTACACCAACGACCAGCGGATCCTCGACTTCCCCCACAAGGACCTGCGTCGGGCCCGCACCGCGGCGGCCAACATCATCCCGACGTCGACAGGCGCCGCCAGCGCCGTCGGCAAGATCATGCCGGATCTCAACGGCAAGCTGCAGGCCATGGCGCTGCGCGTGCCCGTTCCCGATGGCTCCATCACCGATCTGGTGGTGATCCTGGGACGTGACGTCACCGCCGACGAGGTCAACGCCGCCTTCAAGCAGGCTGCCGATGGCCCGATGGCGGGGATCCTGGAATACACCGAGGACGAGATCGTCTCGAGCGACATCGTCGGCAACCCGCACTCCTGCATCTACGACGCCTCGGCGCTGATCGCCCCCGGCGACAACATGGTGAAGGTGCTCGGCTGGTACGACAACGAGTGGGGCTATTCGACGCGGCTCGTCGACGTCGTGGCACGGCTCGGCTGACGTGACCGATCTCCCAACTCTGGACTCCCTGGACGTGGCAGGGCGGACCGTGCTCGTGCGCGCCGACCTCAACGTTCCCCTCGACCAGGGCGCGGTCGCCGACGACTTCCGGATCGCCGCCAGCCTCCCCACCATCGCCAAGCTGCACGAGCGCGGTGCCAAAGTCGTGGTGTGCAGCCATCTGGGCCGTCCCAAGGGCCCGGACCCGGCGCTGGTGATGGACCCGGTGGCGCGGCGTCTCGCCGAGCTGGGCGGGTTCCCGGTCATCAAGCTCGACGGGGTGGCCGGGCCCGAGGTGAAGGCGGCAATCCAGGCCGCCCCCCAGGACGCGGTGATCATGCTGGAGAACACCCGGTTCGAGCCGGGGGAGAAGGCGAACGACCCGGCGCTGGCTGACGGGTTGGCCGCCTTGGCGGACGTGTACGTCAACGATGCCTTCGGTTCGGCGCACCGAGCCCACGCCTCGACGGTGGGGGTGGCCGAGCGGCTTCCCTCGGCTGCAGGGGACCTGTTGCGCGCCGAGGTGGAGGCGCTCTCCCGCCTGCTGGAGAACCCGGACCGCCCCTACGTGGTGGTGCTGGGCGGGGCAAAGGTCTCCGACAAGCTGGGCGTGATGCGCCAGCTGCTGCCCCGGGTGGACACAATGCTGGTGGGTGGGGGCATGTGCTTCACGCTGCTGGCCGCCAAGGGACTCGAGGTCGGAAGCTCGCTGCTGGAGGAATCGATGATCGGCGAGGTGGGCAGCCTGCTCGCATCGGCGCACGGCGACAAGATCGTGCTCCCGGTCGACGTGGTGGTGGCGGATCGGTTCGCCGCCGACGCCGACCACCGGGTGGTGCCCGCCACCGAGATCCCGCCGGACACGATGGGCCTCGACATCGGGCCTGAGACGGTGTCCCGCTTCTCCGGGGTGCTCGCCACCGCGGCGAGCGTGTTCTGGAACGGCCCGATGGGCGTCTTCGAGTGGGAGGCGTTCCGGGCCGGCACCGCCGGGGTGGCCCGGGCCGTTGCCGACAGTCCCGGGTTCACCGTGATCGGTGGAGGCGACAGCGTGGCGGCGATCCGCATGCTGGGTCTCGAGAACGAAGTGAGTCACGTATCGAGTGGGGGCGGAGCAGGCCTCGAGATGCTCGAGGGGAAGACCCTCCCGGGCATCGCCGTCCTGGGAAGGTAGACAACGCATGCGCAAGGACCTCATCGCCGGCAACTGGAAGATGCACGCCAGCCATCTCGACACCATCCAGATGGTGCAGAAGCTGAGCTACCGGCTCGACCTCTCCGATTACGAGCGGGTCGACGTGGTGGTGTGCCCACCGTTCACGGCACTTCGCTCCGCCCAGACCGTCATCGAGACCGATCATTTGCTGATCGGCCTCGGCGCCCAGAACTGCTACTGGGAGGAGAAGGGCGCCTACACCGGCGAGATCAGCCCCGAGATGCTCGCCAAGCTGTCGGTGTCGTACGTCATCGTCGGGCATTCCGAGCGCCGCCAGATCTTCGGGGAACTCGACGACGGCGTGAACCGCAAGGTGAAGGCGGTGCTCGCCCACGGCATGACGCCGATCATGTGCGTCGGGGAGACCGAGGACGAGCACGAGCAGGGGCTCACCGAGGAGAAGGTTGGTTCCCAGGTGCGTCTCGGCCTCAGCGGTCTCGATCCGGACGCGGTGGCGTCGCTCGTGATCGCCTACGAGCCGATCTGGGCGATCGGGACCGGCAAGACCGCCAGTGCCGACGATGCCGGCCGGGTCGCTTCCTACCTGCGAGGCGTCGTCGCCGAGCAGTGGGGGGACGCGGCGGAACAGGTGCGGATCCTCTACGGCGGCTCGGTCAAGCCTGGCAACATCGCCGGGATCATGGCCAAGGCCGACATCGACGGGGCGTTGGTTGGGGGAGCGTCGCTCGATCCCGACACCTTCGCCTCCCTGATCCGCTACTGGGTCTAGCCCTCACTAGTCACGGGGCGGAGCCATGATCTGGACCTTGCGGACCCGACCGGGTGTGACCACTATTAGCGGTCGTAGCAATGCCGTGGGCAGTCAGGGCGCTTCGCGGCCGAACGGAGGTAGGGAATCATGGAGTTCCGGGTAGCCTTTGACTTCAAAGTCACCCGGCGTGTCTCGTGGGACGAAGACGTTGACGCCTTCCACGGGCACGTCGCCGATGTCGTGGCCTTTCTCGAGGAGAGTCTGGTCGTTCGTGAGGTGAAGGTGGTGGCGGACCTCGAGCAGGTGAGCCTCTTCCTGGAGCTGACCGTCGAGGCCGAGACCCGAGAGGGAGCCGAAGAGCTGGCCAGGTCGCTCATCGGCCTCGCCATCCGGGAATCGGGAGCGCTCCACATCGGGCTGTTCTCGATCGGTGAGGAGAGCCGGATGAAGACGCGTCTCAACGCCTGGGCCGGATTGCGGACGCCGCATTGGTTGCCACGCAGGGTGCTGACCGCTTCGAGGGCATGACCCGGGACCGGTTCACCGGAGTGGATCGAGTCCGCCGAAACGCCGCTAGTTTGGCGGCGTAGTCTTCACATGCGGGAGCGATCGATGAGCGAGCTGGTTCTACTGCGCCACGGGGAATCCGTCTGGAATCTCCAGAACGTCTTCACCGGGTGGACCGATGTCGGCCTCTCGGCGAAGGGGGAGGAAGAGGCGCGCCAGGGTGGCCGGCTCATGAAGGAGGAGGGCTTCGTCTTCGACGTGGCCCACACCTCGGTGCTGCGCCGCGCCATCGACACCCTCAACCTGGTGTTGGGGGAGATGGACCTGGGCTGGATCGAGGTCAAGAAGCACTGGCGTCTCAACGAGCGTCACTACGGGGCGCTGCAGGGTCTCAACAAGAAGGAGACGGCCGACCGCCACGGAGCGGAGCAGGTGCAGGTGTGGCGACGCTCCTACGACGTGTCGCCGCCGCCCCTGGACCCGTCCGACGAGCGTCATCCCGGGAACGATCCTCGCTATGCCTGGATGCCCCCCGAGCTGTTGCCGGCCACCGAGTGCCTCAAGGACGTGGTGGAGCGCATGCTGCCGTACTGGTACGACTTCATCGTTCCCGACCTACGGGCCGGCAAGCGGGTGATCGTGGCTGCGCACGGCAACAGCCTGCGGGCATTGGTCAAGCATCTCGACGGCGTTTCCGACGAGGAGATCCCAGGTCTCAACATCCCGACCGGCATCCCGCTGGTGTACACCCTCGACGAGCAGCTGCGCCCGGAGAGCCACCGCTACCTGGGTGATCCCGAGGCGGCCGCGGCGGCGGCACAGGCGGTGGCCGACCAGGCGAAGTGAACGGTTGGCCTCGATCACGGACGGGTGCCGGCCGGCTACGGTCCGTCAGGAGGGGCGTTGCGGGCCTCTGACTTGAAAACGGGGGCATGACCCTCCATACTTGACGCCGACTGCCCGCACGTGGCGGGTTTCGTGTGTGAGAAAGGGTTCTCCCTTGGTAGCGGGCATCGTTGCGGCACTCCATGCCATGGTCTCCCTGGGTCTCATCTTCCTGATCCTGCTGCACGCGGGCCGGGGAGGGGGGCTTTCGGACATGTTCGGGGGTGGCATGAGCGGAGGGTTCTCGGGGTCCACCATCGTCGAACGGAATCTCGACCGGCTCACGGTCATCGCGTCGGCCGTATTCGCCTGCACCACGGTGTTGCTCACCTGGTTGTGGCGGAACTGACCACCGGCTTCGGCTCCCACACGATCACTCCACTCGGCAGAACGAAGGAGGCGACACGGTGGCTCGGCGGTGGCGTAGCCGCGGCTTCA
>CAYUDA010000093.1:0-6355 GCA_964443425.1 uncultured Acidimicrobiaceae bacterium | reverse complement strand
CGGACGGAGAAGTTCGAGGTCAAAGGGGACGACCTCGTCGCCAAGATCAAGGAGCTCGTCCACGAGGGCAACGTCCGTCGCATCATCATCAGCGATTCCAGCGGGAAGAGCCTCGTCGAGATTCCCCTCACCATCGGCGTCGTCGGGGCGTTGATCGCACCGGTCCTCGCCGCGGTGGGTGCCATCGCCGCCCTCGTCACCGAGTGCACCGTCACCATCGTCCGCACCGACAAGGAGCCCCACTCGGGCGAGTAGCCACCCCGCCTTCCCCACCTGCTCTCAACCCAGGGTTGAGAGGCCGGGTTTTCATGGTTCCCGGCCCACGGTTCGGGAGGGGCCGGCGTACTGTGGGCTGTGAGGCCGGGATTTCGTGTACTGGACCCCTGGGTTGGGAGGCAGGGGTCGCTAGCCGTCGCCGCCGAGGCCGAGGAGCTTCTCGCGGTGGAGGGAGCGGGAGCCGGAGACGAGGCCGAGGATGGCCAGGATCCATGCCACCACCGCAACTGCCAGCGCCGCCAGGATCGGGTTGAACATGAGGCCGCTCGACACGCCGTAGGCGGTGAGGATCACCGGCAGCGACACCAGGCTGGCCGCCTGCTGGGCGGCAGCAGTGCTGCGCACCTTCGACGAAACCCAGATGATCACCGACAGGGCGACCGCGATGAACGGCGGCACCACCCCCAAGATCAGGATCCACCAGCCGGCGGTGGGGAAGAACCAGCCGCCGAGCAGCGGTCCCACCTTCACGTTCACCAGCAACGAGTAGACCGTGAACCCCACCCCGGTGGCGAGGAACCCCGGCACCAGGCTGGCGACGAGCTTGCCGACGTAGATCTCCCGTTCGGTCAGCGGCGAGTGGGCGAGGAACTCACCGGTGCCCCGCTCCCGTTCCCCCACGATGGCGTGGGCGCCGACCGCCGAGGAGATGGTGAGCGGCACCACGATCGCCACCGGCGCCAGCAGGTACACCGCAAGGGCGTAGCCGGCCTGTGCCTGCGGGGACGATCCCGGCAGGTGCCGCTGGATCTGGCCCGGCAGCACCTCGATGACGTCCCCGATCTTGGAGACCAGCTCATTGCCGCCGGTGGCGGTCACCACGCTCAGCAGCACCCACGGGATGAGGACGAAGAAGATGGCGGCGAGCAGCCCCATCGGGACCCAGTAGTCGCGGCTCTTGAAGAGGCGACGCAGGTCGATGCGGGCGACCGTGAAGGCCTGACGCCACCTCATGGCGCCTCTCGCAGGCTCTGCTGCATCTCGAAGTACAGCGTCTCGAGGGTGGGAACCTGCGGCTCGACCCGGGTGATGCGGGCCCCGGCGCCGACCAGGTCGGCCACCAGGCCGGGGAGGCGCTCGATGCCGTCGAGCCGGACGTGGAGGGCGCCGTTCCAGTTCAGCGCCAGCACCCCGGGGCGGCCTTCCACCGCGGCGAGGGCGCTGCGATCCTCGGCGTCGATCACCACCACCGGTTCCGCCAAGTAGCGGCCCGCCAGCTCGCGCGGATCGCCCGCCTCCCTGGCGTGGCCCGCCCCCATCAGCACCACGTGGTCGGCGATGCCCTCGGCCTCGTGCAGCAGGTGGGTGCACATGACGATGGTGCGGCCCCTCCCGGCCAGTTCCCGGATCAGGTCCAGCACGGCGCGAGCCGACTCCGGGTCGAGACCGGCGGTCGGTTCGTCGAGCAGCAGGATCTCGGGATCGTGCAGCACCGCCCGGGCCAGCGCCAACCGGGTGCGCATCCCGGTTGAGTACCCGCCCGCCTCGAGGTCGAGGGCGTCGGCGATCCCGAACCGCTCGGCGGCGGGAAGCACCATCTCCCGGTTCGCCCCGAAGATCTCGGCGGCGTACTCGAGGTTCTCCCTTCCGGTGAGGCGGTCGTAGAGGGCCGGCTTGGGCGGAAGAACGCCGCAGCGGGCGCGGACCTCGTCGCCGTCCGAGCCGGGATCGAGGCCGAGGATGCGTAGCGTCCCCGAATCGGGTCGCAAGGCGCCGGTGATGAGGCGCACGGTGGTGGTCTTCCCGGCGCCGTTGGGCCCCAGCAACACCGCCACCGAGCCGGCCTGCACCGTCATCGAGAGGTCGTCGATGGCCAGCACCGAGCCGAAGCGGCGTGTCACGCCGCTCAGTTGGATTGCCGGAGGGGCCATGGCGTCAGTCATCGGCGGCGACCGTACCGGGCTTGACGGCCTATGTGGCCGGCGGCGACGACAATAGGGGGCATGTGTGGACGTTTTGTGCAGGCCCACGACCCCTCCGAATATGCCGAGGCATTCAAAGCGCGGCTCGTCGCCGCACCCATCCCGCCGTCCTACAACGTCGCCCCCACCGATCCGGTATACGCGGTCGCCACCCACGACGGCGAGCGCCTGCTCGGCACGTTTCGCTGGGGTCTCATCCCGTGGTGGGCCAAGGACCGCAAGATCGGGGCCCGCAACATCAACGCCCGGGCCGAGACCGTCGCCGACAAGGCCTCCTTCGCTGAGTCGTTCACCTCTCGTCGCTGCCTCATCCCGGCCGACGGCTTCTACGAGTGGCAGGTTCGGCCCAAGGGGAAGCTTCCGTTCTACATCCACTCCGCCGACGGCGGGCCGCTGGCACTCGCCGGCCTGTGGGCGAGCTGGAAGGACCCGGCGACCGAGGAGCGGGTGCGCACCTGCACAATCGTCACCGGCCGGCCCAACGCCCGCGTCGCCGACATCCACGACCGGATGCCGGTGGTGCTGCCGCCGGATGCGTGGGCGCCCTGGCTCGACCCCGCCGGGGGCGACCCGGAGACGCTGCTCGGGCTGCTCGGCGTGTACCCGGCCGAGGCGATGGCCCGCCATCCCGTATCGACCCTGGTGAACACGGTGGCCAACAACATCCCCGAGTGCATCGCCCCCCTCACCACCGGTGCGGTGGAGCAAGACGGCGAGGGCTGAGAACCGGCCTCCGACTCCCTGTCGGATCGGGGGCCCGATAGGGTGGTTCCTCCATGGCACGTCTCGACGCCCCGGCGGACCGGAAGGAAGTCCGCGTCGCCACCAGCCCGCTGCTGCGGGCCGTGTACCTCGCGCTCGGCTTCCTGTTCCTCGGGATCGGCATCGTCGGCTACTTCGTGCCGCTGCTGCCGGGGACGGTGAACCTGCTCATCGCCGTCTTCTTCTTCCTACGGTCCTCCGAGCGGATGTACCGCTGGGTGCTCGACCACCGGCTCTTCGGTCCGCTGATCCGCGATTACTACGCCGGCCTCGGCATCCCGCGGAGGGTCAAGGTCTCCGCGATCGGGTTGATCGTGGTCAGCTTCGGATTCACCGTCGGCTTCGCGGTCGACCGGGCCTGGCTGCGACTGTTGCTGGTGGCGACCGGCCTGGGCGTGTCCACCTTCATCCTCACCCGACCCACCAGGGAACGGGTCGTCGGCGCCTGAGCGACCTCAGACCGGCGGCGCCGGATCGTATTGGATGCCGCGCCGCACCTGGCGCGCCCGCTCGGGGGAGTGGAGCCGGGCCACGAGGTGCAGCGCCATGTCGATGCCGGCCGATACCCCGGCGGCGGTGATCACCGAACCACGGTCGACGAAGCGGTCGTCGGGCCGCACCTCGATGCCGGAGCCGAGTTGTCCGAGCAGCTCGAGGGAGGCCCAGTGGGTGGTGGCGGGGCCACCGTCGAGCAGGCCGGCGTCGGCGAACACCAGCGAGCCGGTGCAGACGCTGGTCATCAGCGTCCCGGTGGCGGCAAGGTCCCGAACCCAGGCCCGGATTTCCTCGTCGCCGAGCTGCGGCCGGGTTCCCTCCCCTCCGGGGTAGACGAGGACGTCGAGCGGTGGCGCGCCGGCCCAGGTGTGGTCGGGCAGTACCCGCAGCCCCTTGGCAGCGGTGACGGGCCCCTCGTGGCGGGCGACGGTGAAGACCGTTGCCCCATCGTCGGGCCAGTGCACCGCCCAGAAGCGGAGCACCTCCCAGGGTCCGGCCCAGTCGAGTTCCTCGGCGCCGTCGAAGAGGAAGATTCCGATGGAGGTCACCCGCCGGTCTCGATCACTCGGTCGGGTCCTCGCGCTGCTCGTCGATACGGCGCCGGATGCCACCACCGTGGCGCTGGTACCAGGTGGACGTGTCGATCTGGGGCCTGCCGCGGCCGCCCCACTCGGAGGATTCGGCGTCGGGACCTTCGAGGATCTGGCGCACCGCGGCCGCCAGCTCGGTGGGTCCCTCACTCGCCGATGACTTCGCCTCCTCCTCGAGGTGGATGGTGATCGCCTCCTGGGCGATGCCGGCGAGGCCGGGACCGAACCGGTCCGAGATCCGGCTGGCACCTCCGCTGGCGAGGGTGCTCGACGGTGCCCGCGAGGTGGTGGCCTGGCGAAGCATGAGGGCAGTCGTGGCCGGATCGGTCAGCTCATCTTCGAGGTCGGCGAGGGCGGTGTGGAGCTGGGCGATGCGTTGGTTGAGGGCGATGCGTTCGGCATGGGCTTCCTTGACGAGACCGTCGGCCTCCTCACGGGCGGCGCCGAGGACCTGGATCGACTCCATCTCGGCCCGCTCCCGAGCCGCGGTCGCATCTTTGGCGGCGGTGCTGCGGAGCCTCTGCACTTCGGCGAGGGCCTTCCTGACGAAGACGGCCGCCTCCGCGGCGGCCTTCGTCCGCATCGTCAACAGGTAGGCGAGGGCTTCGTCCCGCCGGGTATCTGCTTGGGCGGTGGCCTGTTCGGCGTAGGCGGTCGCCTCTTCGCGTTCGCGGCGGCCCTCGGCGGCGATGGATTCAGCCTTGCGCATCCCGTCGGCGAGGACCCGCTCGACTTGCTGTTCGCGTCGTGACATCTCGCGGCCGGCCTGTCGCCGAGCCTCGCTGAGGATGCGCTCCGCCTCTTCCTCGGCGAAGGCGACCAGGTCGTCACCGGCACGCAACAGATCCAGCCGGTCCTTCTCGAGGGCTCCGGTGGATGCCTCCGCCTCCTCGACCCTGGCCTGGAGCTGCTCGATGAGGGTTTCGTGCTCGCGGAGGGTCTCGATGATGCGCGCCATCACGGCGTCGACCTCGGAGATGGCATACCCCCGTCTGCGGGTCACCGTGAAGCGGTGATCCGCAACCGTGGATGAGTGAATTGCCATCCCGAAACCTTCCTGACCGCTCCGCCCGCTGAGGCCCCTTCGACCTTGTGCAGAGCGACCGTGGGGTCGGTCGCGCGTCGGCTGTGATAGCGATAGTACAGAGACCGCGAAAACCTCTGCAAGGACTTTCGTGGAGAAGGCGAAGGGCGGTGTTGCCGATCGGGTCCCCGCCACATAGCCTGGACGGCATGGAGAGGATCAGCGTCGACATCGACAAGGAGTGGCTGTCGGTCTCCGACATCTGCGAATACATGGACGTGTCGGCGTTCGTCGTCACCAGCCAGCTGCGGTCCGGGACGCTCCCCGCGGTCAAGTTCGGGCGGGAGTGGCGGGTGGCGCGCCGTGATTTCGAGGAATGGATCAACGACCAGCGGGGTGGCGTGGCCGCCGCCAACCCTGGTCCAGGGTGAACCAGGCAGGCCCCTCACCCTCGTCCCGGACCCACGCCCGGTACTACCCTTGACGACATGAGCCCGGCTTCCCGTCCCTCCGAGCGCTCCATTGCCGAGCCGCGAACCCGTCGTCTCCCGATGTGGAACGTCGTGGTGTGGAACGACCCGGTGAACCTCATGAGCTACGTGGTGTGGGTGTTCCGCACCCTGCTCGGGCACTCCCGCGAGGAGGCGACCCGCCTCATGCTCGAGGTCCACCATCGGGGCCGTGCCGTCGTCGCCTCGGCGCCGCGAGAACATGCCGAACTGGACGCCTACCGCCTCCACCACCACGGCCTCTGGGCGACCCTGGAGGAGGGGTGAACAGATTCACGGCCGCCGGCCAGAAGGTGCTGGTGGCGTTGGAACCGGAGGAGGTGGCGGTGCTGAGTCGCCTCCCCGCCCTGCTCGGATCGGTCGGTGCCGCCTGGGACGACCCGGCGCAGGACCGCCTCAACCCCGAGGCGTATCCGGGGGACACCATCGCCTCGCGCGAGTTCAGCCGGCTCACCGAGAAGGAACTCACCGAGGCCCGCTCCGCCGACAGGGAGCGCTTCGCCGACACGCTGCACCGGCTGAGGGATCGCCCCGTGCTGCACGAGGGAGAAGCCGCCGCCTGGGTGCGGGTGCTCGGGGAGGCCCGGCTGGTGCTGGCCGCCCGGCACGGGGTGCTGGGCGCCGGCCCCGAGGGCACGTCGCAAGATGCGCCCGAGTCGGTCGACCTCGTCGAGCCGACCGAGCCGGCGCCGGCCGCCGATCCGGAGCTGATGCTGGTGGATTACCTCGGAGCCCTCCAAGACGATCTCGTGGGTGAACTGTTGACCGGGATGGGAG
>CAYUDA010000092.1:0-6377 GCA_964443425.1 uncultured Acidimicrobiaceae bacterium | reverse complement strand
CGGGCCGGCCGGGTCGCCGACTTCCTGGAACTCGGCGAGCTGATGTGCCGCGACGCCCTCGACCGGGAGGAGTCGTGCGGCGGGCACTACCGGGTGGAACACCAGACCGCCGAGGGGGAGGCACAGCGCGACGACGTCAACCAGCTCCACGTCTCGGCCTGGGAGTGGACCGGTCCCGACACGGCCCCGGAACGCCACAAGGAGCCGCTCCAGTTCGACGAGGTGCACCTGGCGCAGAGGAGCTACAAGTGATGGATCTCACGCTCCGGGTGTGGCGCCAGGCGGGACCGGATCAGCCGGGAGAGTTCCGGGAGTACCCGGCTGCGGGGATCAGCCCCGACGCTTCGTTCCTCGAGATGCTCGACCTCGTCAACGAGAGGCTGGTGGCCCAAGGCGAGGAGCCGATCGCCTTCGACCACGACTGCCGGGAAGGCATCTGTGGCATGTGCGGGGTGATGATCAACGGCCATCCCCACGGCCCCCAGCTCGGCACCGCCACCTGCCAGCTCCACATGCGCAAGTTCCAGGACGGCGACACGATCGTGATCGAACCGTGGCGGGCGGCCGCCATGCCGGTGATCCGGGACTTGGTGGTCGACCGCAGCGCCCTCGACCGCATCATCGAAGCGGGGGGCTACATCTCGGCGCCGACCGGGAGCGCCCCCGACGCCAACCTGATCCTGGTCCCTCACGAGGCGGCCGAGGCCGCCATGGACGCCGCCGCCTGCATCGGCTGCGCCGCCTGCGTGGCGGCCTGCCCCAACAGCGCCGCCCAACTCTTCACCGCCGCCAAGCTGGCGCACCTCGACCTGCTGCCCCAGGGACAGCCGGAGCGCTTCACCCGGGTAGTGGCGATGGTGGAGACGATGGAGCAGTACTTCGGTTCGTGCACCAACCACGGCGAGTGCGAGACGGCCTGCCCCAAATCCATCAGCATCGACACCATCGCCTTCATGAACCGGGACTACCTCGCCGCCAAGCTCAAGGACCTGCGCCACTCCGGCCAGAGGTAGTCCTCGCCCACAACTTGACCACCCGCTCAAAATCGGCGACGGCCACTAACCTGGCCGCGATCCCCCGCCTCCCAGGGCGACACGGCAGCGAAAGGACGGACCCTTGGGCGCACAGTTTCTGAGCGAGGAGTACATGGGTGAGGCCACCGGGCGTCTCGCCGCCAGCGCCGATTTCTCCACCGCCATCACCAACGTCAGCCTCGGTCTCCAGTTCACCGTGAGCGGCGACGACGGCGACATCTCGTACTACCTGTCGGTCGCCGACGGGACCGCCACCATGGCCCGGGGCGAGCTGGCCGGTGCCGACGCCACCGTCTCGTCCAGCTACGAGACCGCGGTGGCGCTCTCCAAGGGCGACCTCAACACCCAGATCGCGTTCATGACGGGCAAGATCAAGGTGGCGGGGAACATGGCGACCCTGATGATGAACCAGGGAGTCATCAACGCCTGGACCGCCGCCCTCTCCGGGATGGACGTCGACTACTGAACTGCGTCGGACCCCGGAAGTGAAGAGAGCGCCCCTACGGGCGCTCTCTGTGCGTCGGGACGTTCGACGGCTACTTGACGGTGTCCTTGAGGGCCTTGCCCGCCTTGAACGCAGGGACGTTCGATGCCGGAATCGGCACCTCGGCGCCTGTCTGGGGGTTACGCCCTACCCGTGCCTTGCGATAGCGGCGTTCGAAGGTACCGAACCCGGTCAGTGTGACCTTGTCGCCGGTCTTCAGCGCTCCGCTGATGGCGTCGAGAGCCCCGTCGATCACCTGAGCGACGGCGGCCTTCGACTGCCCGGTCGCTGCGGCGACCTCGTCCACCAATTGACTCTTGTTCACGAACCCTCCTCCTTGATGTCCTGCCTGCGGCGGGCCGCGGCTCGAAGCGGCGTAACCCTACCTACGGACCGCGCCACCACCAAGAACCCTTGTGGCTCATGGTCTCGTTCCCCTCCCGAGGCGATACCACCCCGGCCGCGGGGATCGAAGGCGCCGGACCGGCCGCCTAGTAGTCGACCAGCTCGAGATCGGCGACCATTTCCCTCACCGCGTCCGCCGCGGCGCGCAGATCCTGCAGCTCCTCGACGGTGAGGCCCAGCTCGAGCACCTGCTGGACCCCGCCCTTTCCGAGGCGGGCGATGACCCCGACGTACACGTCGTTGATCCCGTACTCCCCGGTGAGCCAGGCGCACACCGGCATCTCGGTCCGGGTGTCCTGAACCACGGCTCGGGCCATGGCGGCGGCCGCCGCCGACGGGGCGTAGTAGGCGCTGCCGGTCTTGAGCAGGCCAACGATCTCGGCGCCGGCGTTGCGGACCCGTTCCACCAGCTCCTTGATGGTGGCGGCGTCGAGCACCTCCACCAGCGGCAGGCTCCCCACCCGGCACAGCGACGGCGCCGGCACCATCGTGTCGCCGTGGCTGCCCAAGGTGACGGCGTGGATGTCGAGCACGTCGGTGCCGGTCTCCTCCGAGATGAAGTGGGCGAAGCGGGCACTGTCGAGCATCCCGGCCTGACCGATGACCCGGGTTCGGGGGAAGCCGGACACCTCGGCCGCCAGCGTCGTCATCTGGTCGAGGGGGTTGGTGACCACGATGATCACCGCGTCGGGGGAACGCTCCGCGACCTCCTTGGTGACCTGCTTGACGATCTTGGCGTTGACCTTGAGCAGGTCCATCCGTGACATCCCCGGCTTGCGGGGCAACCCGGCGGTGATGACCACGATTTCGCTCCCGGCGGTGTCGTCGTAGTCGTTGGTGCCGATCACCTTGGTGCGGAAGCCCACCACCGAGCGGGACTGGTTCATGTCCAGCGCGATGCCTTGGGGTAGGCCCTCGACGATGTCGGTGAGGACGACCTCGTCGACGCAGCAAGCCTCTGCGAGGCGTTGGGCGGTGGCGGAGCCGTACTTGCCGGCACCGACCACGGTGATCTTGCTCATCGTTGCGCGCTCCTCGGTAGGGATTCCCCGCGGACTGGCATCTTTCCAGCAGGCTTCAACCCTAGTGGCCGGCGCGTCCGAAAATGGCCGGCGACGGCCGGCAGGCGGCATCGCAGACACCCTCCGTCTGGGACAATGGATGCCATGCCGCGACGCCTCCTCCTGCCGGTCCTGGCGACCCTCGCGCTCGCCGCCGGCTGCACCCTGGGTGAGTCCGCCCCCAAAGACGGCCCGGCGGTGGAGGTGACCGCGCCCGGGCCGGTGGAATGGCGGCGATCGGTCGCAGGGACCGACGTGCTCGGGGTGGGCACCTCCCCCGATCAGGAGGAGCTGGATCTGCTGGGTGTGGCGCTTCCGGAGATCCCCGAGGCGTTGTGGGACAAGGCGGAACTGGGCGCCATCTACCGCGTCCCCGACGATCCGGCGATGGAACCGGGGACCCTCGCCTTCGCCGTGGGACCCGACGTGTATCTCACCGATGCCACCTTCGCCCAGCCGGGCGGGAGCACGACGCTGGAGGAGGCGGTCGCCCACGAACTCACCCACACCGCCCAGTTCGCCGCGCTCGGGGACGACGACGTCGCCGCCGCCGGCGACGACTCGTACGCGCTGATCCGCAACTCGACCCTGGTACGCCAGTTTGCCGCCGCCGCGGGATGGGTCGAGGAGGAGGAAGGGTGGAGGCTCCCCGATCCGGCCGGCACCGTCGGCTCCGGGACGGACGGGCCCGAGGAGGACATGGCCGAGACGGTGGCAGGGGTGGTGCTGGGTCGAGCCGAGGGACTCTCATCCGCCCGGGTCGCCTGGGTGGAGGGATGGCTCGATGCCGATGCCGCGACGCTGGCACGAGGCCGCCCCTACGTCCCCGCCGAGGCGGTTCCCCGCCGGGCAGACGAGCCGCTCTTCGACGTCGCCGCGGTCCCAACGCCGCCGACCGGCCATGTCGAGCCCGTCTACTACGCCCTCGCCGACACCCGGCCCCTCCCGGAGATCGCCGCCGAGGTGGAGGCGGCGCTGGCATCCCGGGGCCTGCAAGGCACGCTGGGCACCAGCGGGGACCCGGTGCACTACACCGGCCTCTACGACCCGGGGACGGGGCGCCGCTACTGGGTCGAGTTGTGGGACCTGCGGGACGAGCCCGCAGGACACGTCCTGCTCACCTACGTCGCCCTCTGGTGACGGGTCACATCCGGTCGATCATCGCCTGGGCGAAGGCACTGGTGGAGACCTCGGTGGCCCCGTCCATGAGGCGGGCGAAGTCGTAGGTGACGATCTTGTCGCCGATGGCTGCCTCCAACCCGCCTTCGATGAGGTCGGCGACTTCATCCCAGCCGAGATACCCGAACATGAGTGCACCCGAGAGGATGAGCGAACCGGGGTTGACCTTGTCCTGCCCGGCGTACTTGGGAGCGGTGCCGTGGGTTGCCTCGAAGATGGCGTGACCGGTGTCGTCGTTGATGTTGCCGCCGGGGGCAATCCCGATCCCCCCCACCTGGGCGGCGAGGGCGTCGGAGATGTAGTCCCCGTTGAGGTTGAGGGTGGCGATGACGTCGTACTCGTCGGGACGGGTGAGGATCTGCTGCAAGAAGGCGTCGGCGATGACGTCCTTGACGAGGAGCCTGTCACCGGGATCGCCTCCCGAGTCCTCCCACGACACCGCCACATCCGAGAACTCGTCCCGCACCAGCTCGTAGCCCCAGTTGCGGAACGCACCCTCGGTGTACTTCATGATGTTGCCCTTGTGCACCAGCGTCACCGAGCGCCGCCCCTTGGCGAGGGCATAGCGCATGGCGGCTCGCACCAGGCGCCGGCTACCGGTACGGGACACCGGCTTGATGCCGATCCCGCTGTCGGGCCGGATGTCCCACCCGAGCCGTTCCTCGAAGTAGTCGAGCAGGGCGGCGGCTGCTTCGGTCCCCTCCTCCAGTTCCCTGCCGGCGTAGACGTCCTCGGTGTTCTCCCGGAAGATGACCATGTCGATCCGCTCCGGGTGCTTCACCGGGGACGGCACGCCCGGGTGCCAACGCACCGGGCGCAGGCACACGTAGAGGTCGAGGATCTGGCGCAGGGCGACGTTGAGGCTGCGGATGCCGCCACCCACGGGTGTGGTGAGCGGGCCCTTGATGCCGACGAGGTAGGTCTGGAACGCCTCGACGGTCTCTCCGGGGAGCCACTGGCCGGTGCGGTCAAACGCCTTCTGGCCGGCGAGCACCTCGGTCCACGACACGGCGCGGGCTCCCCCGTAGGCCTTGTCGATCGCGGCGTCGAAGACGTGCCGGGCCGCGCTCCAGATGTCGGGACCGATGCCGTCACCCTCGATGAACGGGACGATCGGGTCGTCGGGAACCTGCAGCCCGTCGGGGCCCATCGTGATCGGGGTCGCCATCATGCTCCTCGTGGTGGGGAGATCGGTGTCGCGCCGGAGGGTAGTGCCGGGACACGAGATGTTCATGGCCTGGCGGGGCGATCACGGCACGAGGATGCCGTGTCGCAGCGCCCTCCCCGCCCTCTCCGCCCCCTCTGTCACCCTCCCTGCTGTGCAGGGAGGGTCGAAGAAGCGCCACCGAAGGTGGCGTCTGATTCGGGGAGGGTCACCGCACAGTCGACCACACCGCCAGGCACCGCGACCCCCCTCGGCTTACTCCGCCACCCGCAGGGTGGCGCTTCGCCAGGTCCCCCCTGATCCCAGGCGGGACGAAAGAGCGGTCAGCGGTGCAGCGAGATCACCGACGCCAGCTCACCGGCCCGCTGCGTACCGATGAGGACCCGGCGATCGTCGGTGAGGTGCAGCTCCACACCCTCCACCCCCCGCACCGTGTAGCCGATCCGCCCCTGGCGGCCGCGTCGCCAACCCCATCCCCCGAACTCACGGACCGGGTGGTAGGTGACGGCTTCCTGGTGGGCGATCTCGTCGAACGGGAAGTCGCGGTGGAGTGGAAAGAGGTTCCAGCGGATGTGGACGCCGCTCCCGTCGACGATGGTCCGAACACCCAGCGTCCACACCCACACCGGCAACCCGATCCCGAACACGAGCCACACGATCCACACCACGATGTCGGGCGCCGGCCTGTTTCCCCAGTCGTTGCCGAGCACGATCTGCACCACGAAACCCCACCAGAACACCACGACAAGGATCACCAGGAGGAGGGCGATCCACCAGCGGCGAAAGCGCTGGAACTCGGAGAACTCAACGGGACGGTCTGTCACGTGGCTACCTCCATTCGGTGCTCATCCTCCAATGGCACGTTCCGCCGCGGCCACCGTGTTGGCGAGCAGGCAGGCGATGGTCATCGGCCCGATCCCCCCCGGCACCGGCGTCACCGCCGATGCCACCTCGACGGCCTCGTCGAAGTCGACGTCGCCAACCAGGCCCTGCTCGGTGCGGTTGATGCCGACGTCGACGACCACCGCCCCCGGCTTGATGTACTCGGC
>CAYUDA010000091.1:0-6388 GCA_964443425.1 uncultured Acidimicrobiaceae bacterium | reverse complement strand
ATCCGGCGACGGCGGCGACCGCCATCCCGACGAACACCGCCCCGGGGATGCCGCCGGGTTCGCCGGCGAGCTCGATGCTCTTGAGGAGGCCGGCGCCGGCGATGGCCGGGATGCCGAGCAGGAACGAGTAGCGGGCCGCCTCGGCGCGTTCGAAGCCCCGCAGCAGCCCGGTGCTGATGGTGATGCCGGAGCGGGAGATGCCCGGAACCAGCGCCACTGCCTGGCTGAGGCCGATGATGGCGGCGTCACCGTTGCTGGACTCCTCGACGCGGCGGGCCCGATCGATGATGGCCCGGGTGGCGAGCAGCATGACGCCGGTCCCGATGAGCGCGATCGCCACGTAGCGGGGCGTCTCGGAGAGTCGATCGAAGAAGCTCTGGAACGCCAGGCCCAGGACCGCGGCCGGGATCGTGCCGATCACGAGCAACCGGATCAGCAGCTTGCCGTGCTCGCTGAAGCGCAGCATCTCGAGCAGGTCACGCCGGAAGTAGACGAGCACCGCCAGCAGGGTGCCGAGGTGCAGCATCGCCGAGGTGGCCAGGTCGGGGGGTTCGGTGCCCAGCAGCGCCGGGACCAGTACGAGGTGGCCGCTGGAGGAGATGGGGAGGAATTCGGTGAGGCCTTGGATGAGACCCCAGAAGGAGGCTTCGAGCATGGCGGGGAAGGTTACCCACGCTGGAGTGCTGTCGCGTCACGAGGCGAGCAGCACCACCACATTGGAGGTCATGGTGACCGCCGCACCCGTGCGTTCACCGGAGCGGCGCGGCCGTGGCGGGTCGGTTCCTGCACCTAGGCTGCACCCCGATGCCGGACGAGCCACGCGTGTCGGGACCACCGCGCCCGGCTCGCGCCCTTGTCGATCCCGCCCTTCGTATCGGGGCCCATGGTCGCGACCACGTCGGGTTGATTCCACTCATGGAGCTGCGTTCTCCGTCGCATGGGGGATCTCGATCCAGGTCGTCCTCGCCGTCCTGGTGCTGGCGATGGTCGTCCTCACGGTGGCTCGTCTCTGAGCGCTGTCGCGTCACGGGGCGAGCAACACCACCACGTCGGAGGTCATGGTGGCCGCCGCCACCCGTACCGCCGCCTCTCGTGGGAAGGCCGCCAGTCCGGTCGTCTCGTAGTCGTCGGGGGAAGGTGCCGCCATGACGACGCCGTCGGCCACCTCGGCGCCGGCGTGCATCACCGCCCGGAGTGGGCTTCCCGGCACCGCCTGCTCGGGGAGGGGTACCGGCACCGCCCACCAGTCGGCCGGGAGGGGGGCGGTTCGCCGCACAACGGAGGGGAGGAGTGGATCACCTGCCGCCACGTCGTGACCGGCGACGGCGCCCGCGAGATCCGTGGCCGGGAGCAGCCCGCGGGGCACCTCCCGCCAGGTGACCGCGCCGTCCTCGATCGGGCTGCCCGCCTCGATGGCGGCGGCGGCGAACGGGTACGGGACGGTGGAGGCGGGGCGCAGGTCGAGGTAGGTGGCGCCGGTCAGAAGCAGGGCGACGGCGACCCAGCGGAGCCAGGCGGGACGGCGCAGCCAGTACACGCCACCGACCGTACCGGACCTCGGGTACCGGGAGAAGGGGTTTGACCCTCCCCGTGTCCCTCCCTCACGAAGAGGGAGGGAGCTTCACGCAAGCAGGGGGAATGGTGGGGGACTTGCGATCGGCAACACGGGGAGGGGACCGAGAGAGGTGAGAGAGCCGGGTCCCGATCCATGCGGTGACGATTGATCGTCGCACCTGCCTCGTTGCGGGGGACGTCGGGTGTCCGGCGCCGACGGCGTCGACAGGCCCGTCCAGTTGTGAGGAATCCCCATCCGGCTGCCCCCTGCAGGTAACCGACAATGCGTCATTTCCGAGTGTAGTGAGAGCACCGTCACTCGTGGTTGCATTCTTGGTCACCCTTCGTTGTTGCCGGGCTGCTCCGGGGCGGGGCCGTCCGCTTCTAGACTCGGGTTCCTTGGAAACCTTCGTCGCCCTCGCCGCCGCCTACCTGTTGGGGAGTATCGATTTCGGGGTGATCGTGCCCCGTCTCGCCGGTATCGACATCTACGCCCGCGGGAGCGGCAACCCCGGTGCCTCCAACGTGCTGCGCTCGGTCGGCAGGAAGGCCGGGGCGGTCGTGATGATCGGCGACGTCGCCAAAGGCGTGCTGGCGGCCGCCATCGGTGACCTGTGGGTCGGGGAGGCAGTCGGCTTCGGCTGCGGACTGGCGGTGGTGGTCGGGCACGTGTTCCCGGTCTGGCACCGCTTCCGTGGCGGGCGCGGCGTCGCCGCCGCCATCGGGGCCGCCATGTGGCTCGAACCGTGGTTCGGGCTGGGGATGGCGCTGGTGTGGATCGGCATCGTCGCCGTCACCAAGACCGCGTCGGTGGCTTCGCTGGTGGCGATGGCCGCCTACGTTCCCGGCTTCGCCCTCTTCGGGCACCGCGGCTGGGCGTTGCTGTGGGCCGCGGCGGTGGCGCTGCTGGTGATCTGGCGTCACGGCCCCAACATCCGGCGGCTCCTCGGTGGGCAGGAGCAGACCGTGGAGGCGTCGTGAAACCGCTCGCCGACGCGCAGCGGGCCGTGCTGGATGCGGTGACGCCGCTCCCGGTGGTGTCGATGCCGCTGCGGGAGGCCCGCGGTCTGGTGCTGGCGGCCCCGTTGGTGGCTTCCCACGATCTCCCGCCGTTTTCCAACTCGGCGATGGACGGCTACGCGGTGCGCGCCGCCGACGTGGAGGCAGCACCGGTGACGCTCCCGGTGCTGGAGGACGTGCCGGCGGGCCGGGTGCCGTCGCAACCGGTCACGGCGGGCACCGCCATCAAGATCATGACCGGCGCCCCGCTGCCGGAGGGAGCCGACGCGGTGGTGAAGGTGGAGGACACCGAGCCGGGAGACGGCGAGGTGCGGATTCTGGCGGCGGCACCTGCCGGGACTTCGGTCCGTCCCGCCGGAGGGGACGTGGCGGCCGGGACCGAGGTGTTCCCGGCGGGGTTGCGCCTGACGCCGGCCCGTCTCGGCGTCTGCGCCTCTCTCGGCGTTGCCATGCCGCAGGTGCGGCAGCGGCCGCGGGTCGCCATCCTCTCCACCGGCGACGAGCTGGTGCCGGCGGAGACGGCCAATCTCGCTCCCGGCAAGATCCGGGACTCGAACCGGTTCCTGCTGCGGGGCTTGCTGGAGGAGCTGGGGGTGATCGTCGTCGACTACGGCATCGTCGGCGACGACGCCACCGCCCTCAACCAGGTGCTGGGCCACGCCGCGGCCAACAGCGACGCGGTGGTGACCAGCGGCGGCGTCTCGATGGGGGAATACGACCTGGTCAAGAGCGAACTGGCCCGGCTCGGATCGGTCGACTTCTGGCGGGTGGCGATGCAACCCGGCAAGCCATTCGCGTTCGGGAACCTGGGCGGCACCCCGTTCTTCGGGCTTCCCGGCAACCCGGTCTCGGTGGTCGTGTCGTTCGGGCAGTTCCTGCGCCCGGCGCTGCTCGCCATGATGGGGGCGACTCACCTGTTCCGGTCTCGGGTGACCGGGATCCTCGACGGCGACGTGCGTACCGATCCCGCCAAGGCGGTGTTCCTGCGGGTGGCGGTCACCGCCGGCGACGACGGCCGCCTCCACGCCCGCCTCAGCGGTGCCCAAGGTTCCAACATCCAGTCGTCCCTGGCGGCGGCCGACGCTTTCGCGGTGGTCCCCGTCGGGGTGGCGGAGGTGGCGGCAGGCGACTTGGTCGAACTCGAGCTGTTCGGCAGCCCGGCGGCGCGCACCAGGGAGGAGGCGCTCGGTGGATGAGGACCTGACCCACCTCGACGAGCAGGGGAGGGCCCGGATGATCGACGTCGGCGGCAAGCAGCCCACCGCCCGGGTCGCGACCGCCGAGGCGTTCATCACCCTCACCCCTGCGGTGCGGGACCGGCTCTTCGCCGGGGACCTCCCCAAAGGGGATGCCGTGGCTGTCGCCCGGATCGCGGCCATCATGGGGGCGAAGCGGACCTCGTCGCTGGTGCCGTTGTGCCATCCCGTCCCGCTCGACGCGGTCGAGGTGACGATCGATCCGATCGACGGCGGGGCCCGCATCGAGGTGACGGCGCGCACCCAGGCACGGACGGGGGTGGAGATGGAGGCGATGACGGCGGCGGCGTTGGGAGCGATCACGCTCTACGACATGGTGAAAGGTCTGGATCGGGGTGCCGAGATCGGGCCGGTGCGGTTGCTCGAGAAGAGCGGTGGACGATCGGGGAGGTGGCGGAGATGAAGGCTGCGGTGATCACGGTGAGTGACCGGGTGGCGCGAGGGGAGGCCGAGGACGAGTCGGGACCTGCGGCGGCCGCCGCTCTCGAGGAATTCGGGTTCCAGGTGAGCGAGCAGCGGGTGGTGCCGGACGGCGTCGAGCCGGTGCGCGATGCCCTTCGCATGCTCATCGACGAGGTGTCGTTGATCGTCACCACCGGCGGCACCGGATTCTCGCCTCGCGACCTCACCCCGGAAGCCACCACCCTGGTCGTTCAGCGCCGGGCGCCCGGTATCGCTGAGGCGATGCGCTCCGCCGCCTGCGCCGAGAATCCGTACGCCATGCTGTCGCGAGGGGTGGCCGGCATCGCCTCTCGGACCCTGATCATCAACCTGCCGGGATCGGTGCGGGCGGTGAAGGAATCGCTGGCGGTGATCGGACCTGCCCTCAGCCACGGTGTCGAGTTGGTGATAGCAGCCCAATCGGACCACAATGCAGACAACTCGTGAGGGACGGCGAGGAGGTCCTTGGACCGCGGCGTTCTGGCGCCTACTCTCTGTGGCCAACTGAGTAAGGGAAACAGATGCAAATCCTCGCATTTGTGCTGATCGGGGGGATCTGGGCGGCATTCCTGCTGCCTTCGTTCGTCGAGAATCGCCAACGGGCTCCGATCAACTCCACGCGGAGCTTCGCCCGTTCCACCGCCTTGCTCGCTTCGGTCGCCGGCAACAGCGCCCGCGACGTGATGTTGCGGCGCCAGGCGCAGGAGCGGCGGCGCAAGGTGCTCTACGGCCTCGCCGGCGGCGCCATCGTGACCCTCAGTGTGGCGATCTGGCGCGACAGCATCACCTGGCTGGGAGCGGCGCTGGTGTTCGATCTCGCCCTCGGCGGGTACGTGTCCCTGCTCCTCAACGCCGGTCAGCGGCGCGCCAGCATGGGCCGGGTGCTTCCGTTGCGGGCCCACCGTGAGCGGCAGGTGACGGTGCCGGAGCCGGAGCCAACGGTTCGCGTGGTCGCCGGATGACCGACCGGTCCTCCGGTTGAGCGACCGGACGATGCCACAGCCCCCTCCCGATCTCGACGCTCTCGAAGCTGCCGTGCGCGAGGAGCTGGACGGCAAGTACGAAGCCCGCGAGCTGGCGCTGAAGAACTGCCGCAAGATCATCCGCCAGTCGGCCAACGCCATCCGGGCGCTGCACCGCAACGACCCGGCGACGGCCGAGGGCCTCCTGGCCGAGGCTCGGACCCTCATCGCCGAAGCCGAGGCACCGCTCCAGGACCATCTCGACATCTACTACGCCGGGTTCTTCTACGACGCGGTGAAGGAGTTCGCCGAGGCCGAGCTGACCGCGGCGCTGCTCGCCGGTGAGCCGCTGCCGCTCCCGGACGAGCTCCGGCTGCATGCCGTGCCCTACCTCAAGGGTCTCGGGGAGGCGGTGGGGGAGCTGCGCCGTCGCCTCCTCGACCAGCTTCGCACCGGGAAGCTGGCGGAGGCGGAGCAGACCTTCGTGGCGATGGAGACGATCCACGACCTGCTCACCTCGCTCGACTACCCCGACGGGATGACCGCCGGGCTGCGCCGCACCACCGACGTGGCTCGTGCCCTCATCGAGCGGAGCCGGGCCGATCTCACCACCACCATCGTCCAGGAACGGCTCCGCAGCCGGCTCGAACAGCAGGAGTGACCCGCTACACTCCCCGGTTCCCGGGGGTGTAGCTCAGTTCGGCAGAGCACTTCGTTCGCAACGAAGGGGTCACGGGTTCAAATCCCGTCACCTCCACTCCACGAGAACCCTTGCCCCCCGCAGGGGTTCTCGCCGCGTTCGGGCTCCTGTCGTCCCGCCTCAGGCTGGCGATGCCGGTGCCGGGCCGGTGGCCGCCGGCAGCGACACGACCGCCTCGAGACCGCCGCCGGGGACGGGTAGGAGCCGGGCATCCCCGCCGTTGGAACGGGCGAGCTGACGGACGATGCTGAGACCGAGCCCGGTTCCCCTTCCCGCCTTCCCGGAGGCGAAGCGGTCGAAGGCGCCGGCCCGCTGCTCGTCACTCATCCCCGGGCCCTCGTCCGAAACGTGGAGCTCCCACAGGTCCCCGGCGGGGACGACCGAAATCGTGATCCTCTTCCCCTCCCCGGTGGCGTCGAGGGCGTTGGAGATGAGGTTGTCGAGGATCTGCTCGG